>JARRNM010000020.1:14409-51986 GCA_037384945.1 Deltaproteobacteria bacterium | reverse complement strand
CACTTCCCCGGCTGTGGTTGGGGGAGCCCCTGGCCCCGTTCCGCAGGAACGGGGAACAGGGAGGGGGCGCCATCCCCCGGGCACAGCCGGGCTAGAAGTGACCAGACCGTGAGCTCTGGAACGACAGAAGAGACATCAGCTAGGCCACTTTCACTTGCAAACCAATACAAGCTGGCTCTTAAACACAATTTAGAAGAATGATCCACTGATTTGTGGGGAAACTCCTGTTCTTTATTTAATAGCTAAGATAGAAGCCGATAAGATAGCTCTCGATGTTTTTGTCGTCAGAGGTGCGACCTATGTTTCTGGCAGCGCTGAATTGCTCGAATCCCACCTTTATGTTGGCGTTGTGCCCTTTAAAAAAATAACTTAGGCCGACCCGCCAGGCGGACCAGCTTCCAAGGTCCTCGGAGGCATCGCTGTTCCAACGCTCAAAGAGGGCCCAGGGTTGTAAATGGAAGTTTTGGAAATAGTATCCGCTCTGCACATAGAATCCCTTCCCTTCGGTCTCTTTGCCATTTTTCGGAGGACCAGAGGCAGAGTCTTGAATAGCAGTGGAATCCTCAAGGTCTAGATTAGTATAACCTGCCTCGAAAGTTGCACTGCCGGGACCAACGGGAATGTCCGCAAAAGTGTCGAAAGAGTACCAGATATAGTTGACGTTGTCATTGGTCGCGGTGTCCCGGGCAATTCTCTGCTGATGATCAATGGAGGCTCCGACGGCTACTGTCTTTTTCTCTCCTAGGTAGGTGGAGAGGTTGTAGTAGCCCGGTTCAGGGTCGAAAAGGTTCACCTGTATCCTGGCAGTGACCCGTTCCTTATCCTCGTCGTGATTCATGTATTGGATGCCGTTGTAAGCACCTACGTAGTATTTGGCATGAACAAATTCGTTAAGGGAGATGCTGCCGAATAGTGTCGCCCCGATGTCCCTTATATTCGCCTCCCCCTCGAGACCTAGGTTGCCGTCTTCAAAGGCGACGGTGTTGAAGACTGCTCCTCCGTTAAGCCCCCAAGTTAGATTGTACCCTGTTATTCCCGGCCTATCGATTGCCAGCATGGCAGCAGAGGAGGTGAGGTGCTCCCGTCCGGCCGGCGCCATAACTTCGCCCATAATAATCTGGGCAAAGTCAAATAGGTGGAGATTGATGAAACCATCAATCAGACGAACATCGTCGGTCTTGTTATCTGTGCCGGGGCCGATATTGTTTCCCACCTGAATGAAGAACTTAAACCATTTAGTAACGCTGCCGTCCAACCATAGGCGAGCCCGGCGCAGATCGAAGTCCTCTGCATGCTCGTCAGAACTATCGGCGTCTATGTTGGTGCTGCTGATAAATTGAGTCTGCACCCTGAAGCCTAGCTCTAAGCTGGAATCTCGGTCAATTTCTATCTCGACTCCGGCCCACGAAGGGGAAGGCCAAACCATAAGGACTCCAACCAACAGACCAATCAGTGCTTCTATCTTCACTCTCATAGGTCTTTTTTCCCGCTTTCCCGTAATGATCAAGGAGATCACCCAAGTGGTTCAGGTCCAAAAGAAGGTTGGCTCACTTGAGCCACGATAACGATTTTTCATGGCTCCCGGCAGGTTTGCTCACACAAAGTTTACATCGATACCATAAGATAGATATACGAGCAAGGCAAGAAGTAGTTAGAATCCCTCATGTAAATGAGACTGATCAAAGGAGCTGGATACATATATATTGACTGGTATGATAAAATACAAATCTTATGCTTGAGCGTGGGAGAAGGGCTGGGGGAAAAGCAAAAGGGGAGAGGAATGATAGAACAAGGTCCAATTAGGCCCCCGAGCGAAAGTAAGAGCTTGCTTTTGAGACTGACACGAAACTGTCCATGGAATAAATGTCTATTTTGCCCGGTTTACAAAGGCACCACTTTCTCTCGCCGATCTCTGCCTGAGATTAAGCAAGAGATAGATCAACTTGGCGAGATAGTCAATGATATTCAAACCGTTTCAGTTAAGCTCGGATTTGGCGGGAGAATTACCGGAAAAGTTATTTCCCATATATATCCCAATGAGGATTACAACCATATCCATAGACACGTGGCTCACTGGCTGTACTTCGGAGAAGGCAGCGTCTTCCTCCAGGATGCCAATAGCTTAATCATGAAACCGGAGGATTTGGCTGAGATTCTCAACTATCTGCGCCAGAAGGTTCCAGGAATACGTCGAATTACCAGTTACGCTCGCTCCAGAACCTTGGCCCGGAGAGAGGCGGACCAGCTGGTCATGCTGCGGGAGACTGGACTGGATCGAATTCATATCGGCCTGGAGAGCGGTTACGACCCGGTGTTGCGGTTCATGAAAAAGGGAAGCACTGCAGCCGATCATATCCAGGCTGGTTGCCTTGTTAAGGAAGCCGGCATTTCTTTGTCGGAGTATGTAATGCCTGGGCTTGGGGGTAAACGGTGGTGGCGAGAGCACGCCCTGGCCACTGCCCAGGTGCTGAATCGGATAAACCCTGATTTCATCAGGCTCCGTTCTTTGCGGGTTCCCAAAACTGCTCCTCTTTCTGAGAAGGTTGATAAGGGCGACGTAGAACTCCTCGACGATGACGGGGTGGTGGGTGAGATCCGGCTTTTCATTGAGAATCTTGATGGCATTACTTCAACGATTTCTTCAGATCATATCATGAACTTGCTGGAGGAAATATCGGGGATCTTTCCTGATGATAAGGAAAAGATGCTGTCAGCAGCTGACCGCTATTTAGACCTGGAGGAAGAGGAGCGGATCATCTACAAAGTTGGCAGATGGGGAGGAGCCTACAGAAACTTGGACGACCTGAGAGATCATCAGACCAGGAGCAAGATCAAAGAGGTCATCTGCCAGTGGAATTTGGAAACTTCTGGACAAGTTGATGAAATAATAAAAGAAATGGCAGATCAATATATTTAACCGCAAAGCTTCTCACTTTGCGGTCGAGGACGAGATGTCGGGCGAGACGGGAAGTCTTTTAGGAGAGCGAGGTGATGGTTCTCGTCTCGCCAGCCTCGCACGTCTCGCTTGAAATCGGCTTTGCGAACTTAGGAGTTGCCTTTGGTGCAAAACTGCGATATATAGCGCGGTGTTGTTTCGCTGCAGATAAATTACTGTGGTTAGTATGAAGGACAGGGGAGAAGAGAACACCAACCAGTAGACACTTTAAAGTAAGAGTTTAGCAGGCAAGAACACTAGGTCGATTTAGAAACCATCTGGTTCAGCTTTGATGAGGGCAGATAAAACCACTTAAGCCAATCAGTTAATCATTCTTCGCCCGAACTAATTCGATAGAGCCACCAGCCTTCCCACCTCTTCTAGCCTGCCTTTTAACTTGCTTCTCGGGATCCTGTTGGAGTGAACTTCAACATGGCGTACCGGGCCAGTGCTGGTTGGTATCCAGCATAAACTATGACCATTCGTGTACCTGACTACATCGCTAGCTTGAAACCTTACCCACCTGGAAAGCCCATTGAAGAGCTGGAACGGCAATACGGTTTAAGAGATTCAATAAAACTGGCTTCCAACGAAAATCCATTGGGTAGTTCTCCGTTGGCACTAGAGGCTATTAAGAGCCACCTAGAAAACCTGCGCAGATATCCCGATGGGAGCGGCTATCATCTCAAGCACCGCCTCAGTCAACGATTGCGGGTAGAAGAGTCTTCTATTGTTTTGGGCAATGGCTCAAATGAAATCATCGATTTAATCATCCGCACCTTTGTCCAGCCGAGAGAGGAAGTGTTGATGTCGGTGCCCACTTTTTTGGTGTATCCCCTGATGACCCAGGCGGTTGGTGCTCGAGCTGTCAAGGTGCCTCAGAAATACTTTGCCCATGACTTGGAGGCTATGGCAGAGGGCGTAACAAAGCAAACCCGCGTGGTGTTTTTGGACAATCCCAATAATCCAAGTGGCACGGTCATCAACCGTAAAGATTTCGAAACTTTCAGAAGCCGAATTCCTCAAGATATCATCATCGTCCTCGATGAAGCATATATGGAATTCGCTGATACCGCCCAAACTTTGAGCGGAGTCGAATATCTCAACGATTCCCCGCCGGTGATCAGCCTTCGAACTTTTTCCAAAGCTTATGGTCTTGCGGGACTGCGGATCGGCTATGGGGTCATGCCGCCAGAGGTTGCTGATTATCTCAACCGGTCACGTCAGCCCTTTAACGTGAATAGTTTGGCTCAGGTGGCGGCTCTGGCAGCGCTGGACGACGAGGAGTTTCTCAAGGAAACTCAGAAGGTAGTCCGTGAAGGACTGGCTTTTTTATACGGAGAGCTAGATAAATTGCAGCTGCGCACCCATGCTACTCAGGCTAATTTTTTTCTCATTGAGGTTGGCTACGACGGACAGAAGGTTTATGAGGCAATGCTGAGGCGAGGGGTGATTGTCAGGGCTATGAATTCATACGGTTTGGATAAGTGCATACGAATTTCTGTGGGACGACCTGAAGAGAACGCAAGGTTTGTGAAAGCTCTTAAAGAGGTTCTGGTGGAATTGGAGTCGCCTAATGACACCGTCTAGGAAATTACTGATAACCATAGACGGACCAGCTGGCGCTGGCAAAAGTAGCGTGAGCAGACTCCTGGCCAAGAAACTTGACTACATCTACCTGGATACGGGAGCCATGTATCGAGCAGTGGCTTTACTGGCAAGGGACAGTGGACATTCGGATCCCCTGGATGAAACAACCCTTGCGGAGATCTGTCTGGGGCTTAATTTAGAATTTGTCAAGAAAGATGGGACATTGCGTTTGCTGGCAAATGGGAGAGATGTTACCGAGGATATACGACGCCCAGAGATTGGCTCGCTTGCCTCAGCAGTGTCTGCAAAAGGTATTGTGCGGGAGCGGCTCTCAACCATTCAGAGAGACATGGGCAAGGCCGGAGGGGTAGTCCTCGAGGGTCGTGACATGGGCACGGTAGTATTCCCTGAGGCTGAGGTCAAATTCTTTTTGGATGCTAGCCCAGAAGTCCGCAGCCAGAGACGTTTTCTGGAGTTAGAGGCTGAAGGTCAAGACACAACACCAGAGGAGGTGCACCGGCTTATGCTTGAAAGGGATCACAATGATCGTAATCGTCAGTTGGCGCCCTTAAAACCTGCAGATGATGCCATTCTGGTTGATTCCAGCGATCTGCAGATTGAAGAGGTTGTTGAGTTGATGCTTGACCGGGTCGAAGCAATGAGCAAAGGGTTGAGTGGTTAGCGTATTGATTTGGAAAAAAGAGAAGAGATTCTCGGCAGACCAGGCTGTACCATATGCAGTAATTTGGGGAAATAGTTTGTAATTCCCTAGCGTTTCTGTTATACAGGTACCAAATTTCACTCGGGGCCAGGGATACTGCACCGGGTGGGATTGATTGAGCATAGTCAGGTAGAAAAGGCTGAGGCCGCTGCCAAAGAGGAAGACGAGACTCGGGAATCTGCGGAGGATACCTCGGACAAAACGGAAAAACAAGAACCTCAGCAGGTGGATCCCGAGGCTGAGGCTCGAGATGAGAGTGAGAGTCAGGATTCCATGGAAGAAGTTGCAGAAGAGTTCCCAGAGGAGACTGCAGCACAACCTGAAGGCAGTGAGGACGTCGTGCCAGAAAAGGATCAGGTCGACGCCATTAAGGAGGAATCTTTCCAGGAGCTTTATGAGGAAAGTCTCAAGAGCATCAAGGAAGGTGAGGTTGTGCGCGGTAACGTCATCCAAGTGACCGATGATTATGTAATGGTAGATATTGGCTACAAATCGGAGGGCCAAATCCGCATCTCTGAATTCACTGATGAAAAAGGTAAGGTAACCGCAAAGGTGGGCGACCAAGTCGACGTTTTACTGGAATACCACGAGGACGAAAACGGCGAAATAGTTCTCTCCAAAGAGAAGGCTACCAAGATCAAGGTGTGGGATGAAATTAGCAAGATCTACAAGGATGACGGAGTTATCGATGGCCGAATTGTTTCCAAGGTAAAAGGTGGGCTTTCAGTTGACATAGGTGTGCAGGCTTTCTTGCCTGGCTCCCAGGTTGATCTACGACCGGTTCGCAATCTTGATAGTCTGATTGGTCAGCAGTGCCAGTTCAAGATCTTGAAATATAACAAGAAAAGGCGAAACGTAGTGCTCTCGCGCAGGGTCCTCTTGGAGAAAGAGAGGGAAGAACTCAAGTCTGATACTCTCGATAGACTAGAAGAGGGAAAAATCCTCCAAGGTGTTGTAAAAAACATCACAGAGTATGGAGTTTTTGTAGATCTATGTGTTCCATAGGCGATTCTATCGAAGTAATGGTGCTGAACTTTGATCCCGAAAAAGAACGGGTCTCTTTGGGTCTCAAACAGTTGAGCGAGGACCCGTGGAGTTCGGTTGATGCACGATACCCTGAGGGCGGACGAGTAACGGGGCGGGTGGTAAGCCTCACGGATTATGGGGCTTTCGTGGAACTGGAGCCTGGCATTGAAGGACTGATTCATGTGTCTGAGATGTCTTGGACCGCAAAAGTTCGGCATCCATCCAAGGTTGTTTCAGTAAGCGACACCGTTGAGGCGGTGGTTCTCAATCTGAATAAAGAGAACAAGCGGATCAGTTTGGGTATGAAACAGGTTGAGCCCAACCCATGGGACGTCATTGGTGAAAAGTACCCAGTGGGTACCACCATTCAGGGAAAGATTAAGAATATAACAGATTTTGGACTTTTTATAGGCATCGACGAAGGTATTGACGGTCTTGTGCATATCTCTGATCTTTCCTGGACAAAACGGATCAAACATCCCTCCGAGCTCTACAAAAAGGGAGAGGAAATACAAGCCATAGTTTTGAATATAGATAAGGAAAACGAGCGCTTTTCTCTAGGGGTCAAACAACTGAATGACGATCCATGGGAAGAGATCCCAAAGAGATATCCAGTGGGAAGTTCAGTGGTGGGAACGGTGACCAATGTAACGGATTTTGGTCTCTTCGTCGAAATTGAAGAAGGAATTGAGGGGTTAGTTCACGTTTCAGAAATAAGCAAGGAAAAGATCAAGACCCCTGTGGGACTTTTTCAAGAAGGTCAAGAGGTAACCGCCAAGGTGGTAAATATAGGCAGGGAAGAGCGCAAGATTGGGCTTTCGCTCAAGCGTCTAGAAGAGGAAGAAGAAAAAACTCGTTATTACGACTACATAGATAGTCCCAAGGCAGCTACCTCAAATCTCGGTCAGCTACTTAAAGAGGAGCTAGAAGGACGGGCAGACAATCTTCTGGGAGGGGAGGACAAAGAATAGATCCCAGGCTGTTATTTGAAAAAGGACCGAAGAAAAACTAGGAGGCGGGAAGGTGAGCAAACGCTCCGTCTTGCTGGCGGGAAGCGTACTAGTACTGATTCTTGTTGCCCTTCTTGGCAGCATTGCTTTGTTTTCCCACTTACGGGGACGAGAAGCAGGACTGATGTTTGGCGACAAGGTGGGCATTCTCGAGGTAAAGGGAGTAATAGCAAACGTCCAGCCAAACATAGAAGAACTAGCGAAATTTCGAGGAGATGGTTCGATAAAGGCTGTGGTGGTAAGAATTGAGTCGCCCGGCGGCGGCGTGAGTTCCTCACAGGAACTCTACGAGGAAATAAGACGCACGGCGCAGGAGAAGCCGGTGGTGGTTTCAATGGGTTCCGTGGCCGCTTCGGGGGGTTACTATATCGCGTGCGCTGCCCAAAAGATTTATGCCAATCCGGGCACCATTACCGGCAGTATAGGGGTGATTCTGCAGTTCACTAATTTCGAAGAACTTTTAAAAAAGATTGGCTTCCGCATGGAAGTCGTAAAAAGCGGACCCTACAAGGACGTGGGCAATCCCGGGCGCGAGATGACCCCTGAGGAGAGAGCCTATCTCCAAAAATTGGTTGATAATGTCCATCAACAGTTCGTTCGAGATGTAGCCAGAGGTAGGCACATGAAGGTAGAGAAAGTGCGCGAGGTTGCCGACGGTCGCATCTTTACCGGAGAGCAGGCCATGGAACTGGGGTTGGTGGATGAACTGGGCGATCTTAAGGATGCGATAAATGCGGCGGCAAAAATGGCCGCGATTGAAGGTGAGCCGAAGGTTGTCTATCCAGAAAAGAAAAAGAAATCGCTAATCGACTATCTCTTCGACCAAATAACCGAGAAGATTGCCAACAACATGCAGCCCTATATGGGACTCTTAGTGCTCCCACATCTTCCTAAAGAAGCCAGCCTTTCTTGAATTTCCAACCTTGAAGCCCAAGATTCCGCTACAGATTTCAGCCTGGAGGTTACAGATTTAACCTGTCTTCTGACCTAGTCTTGTATGCAAAAATCCACATTCTAAAATCCACAATATAACCTGAGAACCGATAGCAAAATCCGAACTGTTAATTTTGTTGTAAACATTTGTAGTCAAAAATCCGAAATCCGAAATCCAAGATCGAAGCCGAAACCTACCTGAACGGTACGTCACGGGGTGAGCTTGTCCTGAGCCTGCCGAAGGAACACCGAGGACGCCCGGATGGACGACCATATACACGGTCGCAGTCGCGCCAGGGCGTGAATTCATGAAACATCCGGGCTAGAATGCGCTTACGTCTCCCTGGCCTTCTCGGACAATCTCCGGGGAATCATCAATGAGCGAGACCACACTCGAAGGTCTCAAGGATACAGGTCCGCCATTGATAACCAAATCCAGAGCATGGCCCAAGCTTTCCTCAATCTCGATCACGGACTCCAGTATCGTCCCGTCGGGGTTGGTGGCACTGGTACTCAATATAGGATTGCCCAGTTCTTCTACGATGGCGAGACAGATAGGGTGGTTTGGCACCCGGATACCTGCGGTTTTTCTCTTAGTCAACATGATCTTCGGCACCAGCCGGGAGCCTTCTAGAATGAAGGTATATGGTCCGGGTAACAGGCGCTTCATTGTTTTGTAGGCGTAGTTGCTTACCTGGGCATACTGACTAATGTTTTTCAGATCGGAACAAATAAAGCTAAAAGGTTTGTACTTGGGCCTCCTTTTTAGCGAATAAACTCGTTCTATGGCTTTCTTGTTCATGATGTCGCAGCCGATACCGTAGTAGGTGTCAGTGGGGTAGGCGATGATACCACCGTCACGGAGGATCTCAGCTGCTCTACGAATGAACCGTTTCTGGGGATTATGCGGGTTGATTTCCAAAACTATCATACTGTCACCTCCGTAAAGGAATCGCCTCAGGGAAGGGAATATACGGATCGCCTTATTTTCGCAGAACGAAGGGCGGAGAACAAGGGGATTTACACCAAAGGGCATGAGCATAGGGCATAGCGATTCAGGTGAGAAAGGCGGGAAATCAGACGACAGACGACAGAGGACGGACGACAGAAGTCAGAGCTTCAGAACCACAGAGCCACAGAACTTCGCAGGTCAGAGATCAGAGGTCAGAAATCAGAAGTCAGAAGTCAGGGAATAGAGTGTAACGTACAGCGGATAACCCTGAATAATGCTTACTGTTTACCGTTTACCGCTTACCATTTACGACTTGAACGACTTGAACGGTTTCAACGATTTGAACGATTTACTGTTTACCGTTCACCGTCTACTGTTGACTGAACGCTCAGCGCTTAGGGCAATGCTCTTTGCGGAATATTAGCGGATATGATTCGCCCATTCTGGCTCAAAGGTTGCGAGCCAGCCTTTTACTGCCCTTTTAAGTTTAGCGTAATAAGCCTCTGAAGAGCCGAAAATTCTGCGACCAAACCAATAGTTGATTTCCAAGAAAAGTGGTCTTTTGGACTCATCATCTTTGTCGAAGATCAAATCAATACCGGCGAGATTAATCCCCGTCTGTTTGCAAAAATGGTGGACAATGTCCTCGGACTTTTTTAATAGATAACGGTCAGAGCGAAGGTCTATGGTTCCACCGGCACTCAAATTTGTTAAAAACTGTCGGGGGTCTTTCTGGACTCTCCAGTAGCTGGTCAAGCGGTCATGGAGGATCACAACGCGCACATCCCGTCCCCCATGGTCAATCCACTGCTGGATGACAAATCCGCGGGCTCCACTGGCTTCCATTGCCTCCAGTTGGCCGAGAATGTTGTACATCTCTTGCTCACTATGAATTCGGTAAACCATGTGGCCTTCGCCCCCGTAATTTCCTTTGACAACGAAGGGAAAGGTAAAAGGAAAGCGTCCTTTTCCTGTGGAGAAGCGTGAATAGTATTCGGCTACTTCTTGAAACAGAAAGGTTTTGGGATGAGGGATTGCCAAGGTGCGGAAAAGCAAAATATCACCTATCTTGCCAGGACGTTGAAAGCGCAGATCATAGTTGGGAAAGACCCGGTCAGCGTATTTGCGGCACAAATCGTAAAGATCTGGATGGAAAGAAAGGATCATGCGTTCTATCCAGAATATGACGGCAAAATTGGTAATCTGTGGACAGTCAGTATCTCAAGTTGGCGATTAATAATTGTATCATTTACCATGAACTATCCTGAGGAACAACAGGCAAACATTTAGGGGAAAACTTTTGTCACAAGTGTGGCTAACAATCCGGGGTTTTAAACTTTCTTAGAGGGGAGTTAAATAGGCAGTGAATGCAGCAAAGAACAGGAATAAAATTCCAGTGAGACTCCTGGCAGCAGCCTCCCAGGCCGAGATCGCCGTGGTAGCTGTGAGAAGCGCCACAACCCTACCAGCAGGCCCACCTGGCAAAGAAAGAGAAACTGACCTGCGCTACGGACCTTATCTAGAGGCGGTGAATCACATGTTGGCAAAAGACGATTACCAGAGGCTCTTTAAGGCCCTGTACTCTCGACTTAATCGAGTCGTCACTGCCGAGGAAATCGATTGCTTGGAGATCAAAACAGAGAAGCACGGTGCTTGGTATAATGTAGCCCGTGTCGACATCAATATTGCCGGACAGAAGATACCCTTTGCCGTGAACGTAGCGGCTGGACCGGAGGCCCTGGAGCAGCTGGAGAAAGAGTTTCGTCTGTTAAAGATGTTAAATTCACGATATTCTTATAGAATATTACCAGATGTTTACTTCAAAGGAGCAGGTCTTTATCGAGAAAGGGGAAAGCCCGCCAAGTGGCTGCATATGTTTGTTGCTGAATGGCTCGCGGGCTACCACGAATTTCACTTCCATGGAGACCAATCAGATGGTTCAAGGCGGATGCTTTTATGGGACCTTGATCGTGGATCACGGTATTTGTCCAAAGAGCAGTGTAAAGCCCTCTATCGGCAGTCCGCGAAGATCCTAACGCTCTATTACAATTGGAATAATCTCAGACAGATATATCCGTGGCATCACGCGGCCGGTGACTTTGTTCTGAGGGAAAAGGAAGCTGGGATAGATCTCCGTTTGATTACGGTAAGGGACTATGTAGCAATGGTGGATTTCACTACCGGCAAGAAAGCTGGCAAGCTCTTAGCTCTCATACTCTTCTTCTTGCACCTAACTATTCGAATGCGCATGGATCGGCTGGATGGTGTGGGTGACGTGGTTTGGGCTGAAGATTACTGCCTGGACGGTGTAGTGCCGGGCTTTTTTGAAGGACTAAGGGAAGGGGAGGGCTGGGGCAGGAGAGGAATGCCCTCACCGTCAGAAATTTATGCCGTCCTCCGGAGCTTTTCCAGAGAGGAATGGGTGGAGTTCCTGGTTGAATTGCTAGGGACTTACGATTTTTCTCAAGAAGAGCTCTCTTTTATCCGTGATCATGGCGATGGACACCTAGGCCGGTTACAGAAACTACTGGCAACTTATGGTTAAGCGATTGCTCAACTGTCCAAGTGTCTTTTGCTCTCGCACTATAGGTTAGACCGGCCTTGGTGCTGGTCAGGAAGCTTCAATTTTATCAATATATTGGTAAGTATATCTTGACTTGACAAACCTCTGCGAAAGAGCAAGTATTCCGAAATATTGTCAGTCCATACCATCTGTCTTATTAAGAATCATTATAACCTCATGAATGTGATACCTAGCCTGGATGTTTCATGAATAGCTTACTACGACAACGAATATGGTCGTCCTTCCGTGCGTCCTCGGGTGTCGGCCCCTGCGAAGTACCGTTCAGGTACGCCTCAGGACCAACACCCTGCGGTTGCCCGGTGGCCCGCCCGCCTCGCCTGAGCGCTCGCGATGGCGGGCAGGCACGCCCATCTTCGCGGTCTCGTCACACCAATTCATGAAATATCCAGGCTAGGCTTGCTGGTAGCATCCCTTGCAGTTCAGCCTCAAAGATCATATAGCATTGACTTATTGAGCTCTGTAAATGGTAAGGGGATGAACAAGGTAGGCAAGTTCTTAAACTGAGAATTAGGGTCGATATCTTAATGGGTTTTGCTCAGGTTTTGATAAATAGCATTATTAGGGCCTCTGAATTGGCTCTGTTGAGCTTAGGCCTTACCCTAGTCTATGATATTTTAGGCTTTGCCAATTTTGCCCACACCGAATACGCTGTCATCGGTGTCTACTTAGCTCTTTTTATGAATGTCACCCTAGGACTTCCCATACTGCCGGCGGCGATATTAGCTTCTTTAGCAACGGGAATTTTCTCAATATTCATTGATAAGACAGTATTTAAGCAACTCAGAGGCTACAGCGGCATCATTGTAATGGTAACCTCACTGGGGTTGGCCATTGCCTTCAGGAATACCATAAGGTCGATATGGGGCGCAACGGCCAGAAACTATTCAGTACCCTTACAAGAGCCAATCGTCACTGAGTACGTCCGAATTACGCCCCTGCAGATTTGGATTATTCTGATAGGATTTTCCAGCATGGTTATTTTCCATTTATTGCTCCATCGCACCGCACTGGGCAAAGCCATGCGAGCATCATCTGACAATCCCGAGCTCTCCGAGGCGAGTGGTATCGACATCGAAAGAATCATAACCTACACCTGGTTTATTGCTATTTCATTTGCCTCTCTCGGGGGCATCCTGATAGGTATGGAAACTTATATTCTTCCTTACATGGGCTTTGCTATAATTATTCCAGTATTTTGCGCCACAATATTAGGTGGTATCGGAAATCCTTACGGGGCCATGCTGGGAGCACTGGTACTTGGTTTTGCCGAAAACATCGGGCTCTACATAAATTTCGGGAAAATAATAAATCTGGGCGGAATCCTCAATGTCAATAAAGATCTATTTATTCCCACCGGATATAAGCCGGCAATTAGCTTCGTCATATTGATTCTGGTGTTGCTCATCAGGCCTCGTGGAATTTTGGGAAGGAAAAAGGAGACTTAATGGGTGTCATTAGCTTCTTGGTTTATCTGGCCATAATGATGGGAATCTATGGCATCTTAAGTCTAAGTCTGAACCTGCAGTATGGGTTTACCGGACTGGCCAATTTTGGACAGGTCGCATTTTTCTGTTTGGGGGCATATGTCTCCACCATAATTGTCTTGCCTCTGGGAATGCCTTTTATTCTGGGTCTGGCGGGGGGGATGGTTGTGGCTGGCCTCTTCGGATATATTATTGCCATCCCCACCGCCGACCTCAAAGAAGATTACTGGGCCATCGTCACCCTGGCTGCGGCAGAGATTGTTCGGATTTTCTTTTTAAATGAGGATTGGGTTGTAGGTGGAGGCCCTTACGTGGGAGGAGCCTTTGGAGTTGGCGGTATACCGCAGCCCCTGCGGTCACACTTTTCAGCCCATACCTATCCATTCTTTTATTTAACAATTGTGATGTTAGCCCTGGCTGCAACCTATCTGGTCATTAATCGACTGACCCAGTCTCCCATTGGCAGAGTTATTAAGAGTATCAGAGAGGGAGACAATCTCCCACTGGCCATGGGCAAAGATGTAAGAAAGTTCAGGGTGAGGGTAATGGCCATCGGGGGTAGTTTCGGCGGGCTGGCAGGCTCACTCTGGGCTCATTACCATGGTTTTATCAGTCCAAACCAGTTTCTGCCTCTGGAGACATTCATAATTTGGGCAATGGTCATTGTCGGTGGAAAGGGCAATAACAAGGGGGCAGTTCTCGGAGCAGTCATTATTATGGTTTTCTATAATTCGACCCGCTTCCTCAAGGATTACCTGCCAATTGAAGAAGTCACCTTGGCCAGCCTGCGGATGGTGGCTATAGGGCTACTGATTGTATTGGCTATGCTATTCATGAAGGATGGACTGATCAAAGAGAAAAAAACACTTTATTAGAGTTGCAAAATCCAGTCCTATGGGTCAGGTCAGGGTTGAATGGCTGTGCCTGGTAACATCTTGCGCGGTTTGGGAGCACTGGAGCATTGGAGTTTTGGAAAAACCTAAACCCAGAGAGTTAACCATTATGAGTCCTTTCATTACTCCATCACTCCACTACTCCATTACTCCAGCATGATGTCGAAAGATGGATAGTGGTTAAAAGTCCCCTCAGGAGGCAGCTCAGAGCCCCTTTGGGCGAAGATTCTTTCTTTCCTGGCAGATTGAGGTGAGCGGTCAGTGAACCACATATCTGACAACCTTATGCTGGAGGTGGTGGATCTCCATAAGAACTTTGGTGGGGTAACCGCCCTTAACGGAGTAAGCTTGGGCGTAGAAACCGGCACCATTACAGGATTAATCGGTCCCAACGGATCCGGCAAGAGCACCCTATTTAATGTGGTATCCGGCTTTTATCGTAGAGACAGAGGGGCAATCTATTTCAGCGGCGAAAGAATAGAAGATCTCGAGCCGGACAAAATCGCCCTAATGGGAATTGGTAGGACCTTTCAAGTAAGTGAAATACCTGAAAAGATGACCGTTTTGGAAAACCTTCTCCTGGCTCCCAAAAATCAAATTGGCGAGGGGATCTTCAACGTGTTTCTCCATC
Source organism: Deltaproteobacteria bacterium (assembly GCA_037384945.1). GTDB lineage: Bacteria > Desulfobacterota > Syntrophobacteria > BM002 > BM002 > BM002. The sequence continues at coordinate 37,227 of JARRNM010000020.1, read as the reverse complement.
CCCTGAAAATAAGGAGACAGAACCAAAAGCTCCTTGAGAACGCCCTCAACATGTTAGAACTTATACAGCTTGCTGAGTTAAAAAACGAATACGCTGGAAATCTTTCAGGTGGCCAAAGAAAACTCCTTGCTTTGGGCAGGATATTGATGGCGGATCCCACTCTGATTCTGCTAGACGAACCTACCGCCGGAGTCAACCCTAGTTTAATCAAAGATCTGATTGTTGCCATCAAAAACCTGAAGGAGGAAAAAGGGAAGACTATCTTACTGGTTGAGCATAACATGCAGGTTATCAGTGAGATTTGCGATAAGGTCATTGTTTTGAATTTCGGCAAGAAGATCGCAGAAGGAAGCCCCCATGAGATTCAAAAGGACGCGAAGGTGTTGGAAGCCTACCTCTCCGGGAGTTCGAAGGGAGATCTCTGGATACCATGAGTATTCTCGAAGTAAATAGTCTATTTTCCGGTTACGGGAAATCGGAGATCCTGCACGGGGTGTCGATTCATGTAGATAGAGAAGAAGCAGTAACAGTCATTGGTCCCAATGGAGCGGGTAAATCCACGCTAATAAAGGCCGTTATGGGATATCTGCCTATCTTTAGAGGAGAGATATATTGGAAGGGTGAAAATATTACCCACCTGAAACCCCATGAGAAGATTAAGCAGGGATTTGGCTATGTTCCTCAACTTGGAAACGTATTTCCCTCGCTGAGTGTCAGGGAAAATCTCGAGATGGGTGGCTTCATTCAAGGCAAGAGGGCAATCAGAGAAGGAATGGACAGGGCCTTTCAGCTCTTTCCCTTCCTGGCGCAAAGGTTGCACCAAAAGGCCGGCACCTTGAGCGGTGGCGAGAGACAGATGCTTGCCGTGGCCAGAGCCATGATGACTGATCCGGAGTTGCTTATGTTGGACGAGCCCTCAGCGGGGCTTTCCCCAAAGGTCTCCGAGGAGGTATTTGCAATCATCTCAGATGTTCACAGCAAGTTGGGACGAACAATCATTATGATAGAACAGGATGCCTATCAATCATTGAAAATCTCTAGCAGAGGTTATGTACTGGTGATGGGCCAGAATGAGTTTGAGGATCGAGCGGATAAGATATTATCCAATGAGAAGATCAGAAGGGCCTATTTGGGGGGATAAGAAGGAGGGAGCCGCTTCGGGAATATCCCAGCTTTCAGGTACTATCTATGCGGAGTTAAGTGTATAGACTTATTAGGTAAATTCCGGAAGGACGTGCCGGTTGATTGCTTGAGACGGCTTGAGTCATAAAGAGTATTCAAAACAAGAACTAAAGAAGGAGGGAGAAGATGAAGAAGGTAATTTTGTCTGCTTTTGCGGTATTTTTCTTGGCAGCGTTGTCACTTGCTGGAATGTCTGTGTCGGCTATGGCGGCAGGCCCTGTGGTTATTGGCTCGATTAATCCGCTGACCGGAACCAACGCGGTACAAGGCCAAGATATGAAAAGAGGTGAACAGTTGGCGCTAGAAGAAATCAATGCTGCGGGAGGAGTACTCGGGAGTCCTTTGAAAATCATCTGGGAGGACACTGAATCTAGTCCCAAAGGGGGTATGGATGCTGTGCATAAACTGGTGGAAATAGATAAGGTACCTCTGATATTAGGGGCTTATTCAAGCGGAATTAGTGTGCCCACTGGGCAGTGGACTAATTCTCAGAAGGTGATTCAGATCTCCGAAGCCTCCACCTCACCCAAACTTCGAGAAATCGGGCCCTACTTCTTCAATGTAATGGGCTTGGATGAGGTGATGGGCACCAAGCTGGCTGAATTTGCCCTCGAGAGTGGAGCATCCACTTTTGCCTCCATTACAGTGAATAATCCTTTTGGTATCGGGGTGGAGATCTGGACCAAAAAAGCGGTAGAAAAGGCCGGGAAAAAATGGTTGGAGGCCGTAAGATACGATGAGAAGAAGACGGATTACCGGGCGGAATTAAACCGGCTTTTTGCCAAGAATCCGGAAGTAGTCTTCTTTACCGCCTACGGAACCGAGAGCAAACTCATTTTAAAGCAGGCCCATGAGATGGGGTTGAAACCGTCCAAGGGTTGGTACGCCGATTACATGACCATGTGGAGCAATGAGGTAATACCGGAAAGCGCTGAGGGCATAAAAGGTTTGGTCATGGGCACGACGGCGGCACTTCGTTACCCTTATTATCAGAGGGCCTACCGAAATAGATTCGGCAAAGATGCCAGCCAGACTGCATTTGGCGCCTATGCCTATGATGCCACCTGGATTGCCGCGCTCGCCATTAACATGGCGGGTAGCACCGATACCGATAAGATCGTCAAGGCCATGTACAGTGCAGGTATGATCTACAACGGTGTTACCGGAGATAAGAGCTTTGACAAGGACGGTATGCAGGTAACTGATTATTATCAGCGAAAGATCTATATGGGCGGAAAATTAGCACCCTACAAGTAGTGGCATCTTTTCTTGGTTGATAATCGGGGCTTTCTAGGGCCCCGATTATCAAGCAAAAATCTTCATCCTGCCAGAAGTCCCCTATCATCCGAGACTAGACTAGTCCACCCTCGCTCAACGGCATGTTTTTCAAGATACGCTCAGGGGTGAAAATAGACAGGTCAAGAGACACCGGACGACCCGAGATCAGTTCGGATAAATAGCGGGCTACGGCCGGCGCCTGCTGGAGACCGTGGCCAGAAAAACCGTTGGCTAGAAAAAATCCCTTCAGTTCCGGCCACTCACCGAGGATGGCGTTACCATCCAGGGTGTTGACTGCGTAAAGTCCGGCCCAGCCCCTAACTAGCTTGAGCCTTTCAAAGGCCGGAATAAATTCTGCCAACTGGGGCCAGAGTATTTCCATGAAACGCTTGTCATCCCAAGTGAAGCTGACCCCTACTGGATCTTCAGCCATTGACTTGCCCACTAAGATGAAGCCTCCGGTATCAGTGCGGAAATACATCCCAGAAGGGAGCACGGTCAATGGCAGGGGGACTTCCGGTTTGACCGTGGTATCCACTACGAATACCTGACGCTTGACTGGCACCACCGGCAAGTTAACGCCCACTGTTTTAGCCACCTGGGCTGCCCATGCCCCAGCACAGTTGATCACCCACCTGGCAGTCAACCTTTCCCGTGAGGCTAGTTTTACCCCGGTCACCCGTCCCCGGCTTGCGACAATCTCGACGACTTCATTCTTGAGGTATTTTGCCCCCAGGGATCTAGCTTTGGCCTTGTAACCCATGAGCAGTCCGTGGGCATCAAAATGGCCATCATCCAGACCGAAGGTGCCGCCTACGATATTTCTCGGTTCATAGAGAGGATACCTCTGTTTAATCTCATCTGGAGACCACCACTCTACCCGGCAACCCAGGCTCTGCTGCAATGCCAAGGCCTTTTCCCCTTGTGTGCGACCGGCGTCGTCTATGAGGAAAAGGTTCCCTTCACGACGATAGGCGATGTTTGGCTTATCGCCCTCAACTTCCATTTCATCTTCGAAGCGCTCTAGAACCTGGAAGGTGTACTGTGAAATCTGAATATTCTCTTTGAGGCTGAACTGGATGCGGACGTTAGAAAGAGAGAGCGTGGTCGAGGCCATTTCGTACGCCGGATCTCGCTCGACCACAACCACTTTAAGGGTGGGGTCACTGTTCAACAAGTAAAAAGCGGTGGCACTACCCATGATACCGCCACCTATAATAACAACATCATAAGCTTTCTTGGTCATCTTCCTTTCAAGGCCAAATGTATGACTTGGTAGGCCACCTCATGAATTCCACATGCCAAATCCTGAACTCGATTGACATCCGCTGTGAGATCTACGATTCAAATCAAACATCACGTTTTCTTAGGCCAGCACTGTTTCTGGACCAGATATTATTACCAGAGGGGAACGGCCTTACAAAGGTAAAGGCTTACCAATTTCTTTTTCCGAAGCCTGCCGGTAAATAAGAGGTGCTACCGCCATATCATCCAAAGCCAAGCCCAGGTTAGCAGTCATGGTCCGTTCTTCTGGGGTCTCACGGCCCAACTTTTGCGCGGTAGCCAGTTCACCCAGGTCGGCATGAACCTCGGGGATATCTTGAAAATAACCGGTTTGTTGATACTGTCGAAGCTGCGCAGTGTCGTCCGTGCAAAATTTCGTCGCTTCCCCCATGGCGTCAGGATGCCAGTAAGAGTCAAAATCCACCAACGAGGCAAAGGCTCCTTCATCCAACCACCCAGGCTTAATGGTGGCATGAGGTTTTTTCAGAATTGGTCCGGCCGTGACCACGATGTCACAGCCGGTTACCGCCTCGCGGGGCGTGGTAACCGGAATGGCTTCCAAGTCGAAGCGCTTGCTGATCTCGTCAACATAAAGCCGGGTTGCCTCAGGGGACACATCGTAAGCCATGACTCTTTTTAAGGGAAAGAGAACATTGAGAGCCTCCACATTACTGCGACCCTGCACACCACAGCCAAGCATCCCCACCACCGATGATTCGGGCCGGGCCAGATAGCGCGCTGATAAAGCAGTGGCTGCACCAGTACGCATGGCGGTAATCCAGGCGCAATCCATCACTGATATCGGCATACCAGTGTCGACATCGTTGAGAATCAGAAGACCGGTAATGTAGGGAAGCCCTTTTTGGTAGTTTTCCGGAAAGCCGCTCACCCATTTCACTCCCGCCGATTTCAAATCGGGAATGTAGGCCGGCATGGCGTGAATGAAATTGTCACCGCCACCGGGATGAATACCTGGTTTAGGAGGCATTTCAGTACGGCCTTCACCCTTAGCCTTGAAAGCGATTTCAAGGGCTTCAATGATTTCGGCCATGGTCAGACCTATGGATCTAACATCATTATGGGAAAGATAAAGCATTTGATTTATTGACATAATGCCTCCGATCTTGAAATTATACTTCAATTATAATATCAGGCCGAAACGATTGTTTTGATTGAGGTATATCGGCAGAGTTATAGGACTGTCAAGTATATATAGTTTCCAAAAGTTTTCCCAAAAATGAAAATGTCCAAGCTGATGTCTCTTCTGTCGTTCTAGAGGCTCATTCGTCTGCGGCTAGGTTACTTCTAGCCCGGCAGTGGCTAGCCGCCTTGGCCCTAAGACAGGGAAAGCTCTTCTGCAGAGCGCATAGTCGCTGCCCTTCTTATAATCAATGGCTTCGTCTTCGTGGCCGATGTTTCTAGAATATTTTTTGGGAAACTTCTGTATGAAGTTTCGCCATGTAGATGGCCTTGACCCCTCGAATCATCACGCCCTATACTGAGATGGTTCTTTAGTACTGCCAGGAGATATCCCTTTACAGGAGTAGGGTAGGGGAGAACAAAGATAATGAGCGAGCTTTATAGATTTCTCGAGGAAAATGATATTGAATACGAACGACACGATCATCCTCCAGTTTATACTGTAGAAGACGTTGAGCGATTAGTGCCGGTTTTGCCGGCTGCCAGGACAAAAAATCTATTCTTCAGGGACAATAAAGGACGTCGTCATTTCCTGGTGGTTGTTCCCGCAGAAAAAAGGGTTGACCTCAAGGCGCTTCCCGAGGCAATTGGGTCAAGTCGCCTCAGTTTCGCTTCAGCCGATCGCCTGAAGAGATATTTAGGGGTGGACCCGGGAGCCGTCTCAGTATTTGCAGTAGTCAACGATGGAGATCATGCTGTGGAAGTAATCATCGACGAAGCATTATGGATTTCGGAGGCATTCCAGTTCCATCCTCTGGTGAATACTAGTACTCTGGTAATATCCAGAGAAAATCTCAACCGCTTTATAGATGCAACCGGCCACAAAGCTAAAAGGCTCACGGTTCCGGCTCAAGAGTAATTTGTGTCGACGATCTCCAGACCTTAGAACACAGACAAGAAAGAGGGACGACTCCTTTCCTCTCTTGGCGGCAGGGTAGGGTGGAGGGATCTCCTTCATTGGACTAATCAGCTCATTCTAATCATGAAATGCAGTTAAGGGTTCACGGATCGGATCATCTTCCCGAAAACGGTGTGGTCTCAGAGGATGGATGTCCAAAGTCTTGGCTTTTCCCTCCACAATGAGTTCTGCAATGAGGATTCCGGCTGCCGGGCTGTGCATGAATCCATGACCGCTGAAACCATTGGCGCAGATAAATCCTTCCAGCTCCGGAAACTCGCCGATAATTGCGTGATTGTCTGGAGAGATTTCGTAAAGACCGGCCCATCCTCGAGCGATTCTGGCATCTTGCAAGGTTGGCACCCGATGGACTGATCGGGTCGCGGCCCATTCCTTGCCGGCAAAATCCACCTGTTCGCTCAAAGAACTTTCTGAGTCCTGGGGGCCAGCCAGAAGCAGTCCTTTGCCTTCCCTCCGCATGTACCAGCCATGCTCCAGCTCTATCACCAAAGGAAAAATAGCTGGTAGATTCTCGAAAGGATCAGTAAAGAAGATCTGCCTGCGCAGTGGTCGGACGGGCAGATCCAATCCTGCCAGGGCGGCGACCTTCGCCGCATATGGCCCGGATGCGTTTACAACTACCTGGGTCTTCACCCGTTCTCCAGTGGAGGTTCGCACACCCCGAATCTTACCTCGCTCCAAATCTATGCCGACGACCTCCACCCCTTCTTGGAGAATCGCCCCTAGCCTTCGGGCGCTGCCTGTGAAGCCCTGGAGTACCTCGTATGGGCCCGCGTATCCATCATCAGCCGTGTAGGCCCCGCCGGTTAAATCGTCTACCTTCAGGAAAGGCCAGCGACGCTTTATTTCACCAGGATCTAGAAGCTCCACTCGAAGCTGCAAGCCTTTCATGAGATGTGCATTTGCCTCAAAAACCTCCTGTTGCCTGTCAGTTGAAGCCAGAAAGAGATAGCCGATCTGGCGAAATTCAGGGTCCACCCCGAACTCGGCCTGGAATCGGTCAAAGATCGCCCGGCTGAGTAAAGAAAATTTGAGATTAATCTCCGTAGAGAAATGCGTACGGATACCTCCAACGCACTTGGAGGTGGAGCCCTCGCCCATAATCCCTCGTTCCAAGAGGAGAACACCCTGTACGTTTTTCTTGACCAAATGATAGGCTATACTGGTGCCGATTATTCCACCGCCAATAATGACTACGTCCGCACTGTCTGGTAAATGATGGTTCATGGCTCTAAATTAACTGGTGTCCATCCGGAAACGGGTCCATGTCATGTTCATTATGTCCAATCATCTTCTCCACTTAGAGGGGCAAATCCCCGCCGCATGGTGTTTTCTGTAACTGAGCGGGGATCCATGAACTGGAGAAGGTAGTCAGGTCCACCGGCCTTGGAGCCTATGCCAGACCTCTTGAACCCTCCGAAGGGCTGGCGTCCCACCAAGGCGCCGGTGATGCCCCTGTTGAGATAAAGGTTGCCTACCCTGAACTCCCTGCGGGCTTGTTCCAGGTGTTTTGGACTGCGACTGAAGACGCCGCCAGTAAGTGCGAATTTGGTGGATTTGGCCGTCTCCAAGGCCTCATCAAAGGTTTTGGCTTTCATAATGGAGAGTACGGGTCCGAAAATTTCCTCTTGAGCCAGACGGTGTTCAGGCTTGATATCACAAAAGATAGTTAAAGGAACATAATAACCTTTTTCTTTAATTTCTCTAGATATCAGTATGTTGCCTTCATTCTTTCCAATATCTATATACTCCAGGATTCTCTGTTGAGCTGCCTGGTCAACTACCGGTCCCATATAGTTGGCTGGATTTTCGGCCGGACCAATCTGCACTGATTTGGCTGCCTCCACGAGCCGACGGACGAACCTGTCGTAAATTTGGTCCAGGACGATGGCTCTGGAGCAGGCTGAACACTTCTGACCCTGGAAACCGAAAGCAGAGTGCATTAGGTGGACAACCGCTTCATCCAGGTCAGCATCATCGTCAATAATGACGGCGTTTTTGCCGCCCATTTCCGCGATAACCTTTTTTACACCTGTCTGATTGGTTTGGACCTTGCTGGCTCTTTCCAGAATGCGGAGACCAATCTCCATTGAACCGGTAAAGGCGATGAGGCTAATGTCAGGATGGTCCACGAGGTAGTCACCAATGACGCTGCCACGGCCTGGCGTGTAGTTGAACACGCCTTTCGGCAAACCGGCCTCCTTGAAAATCTCGGCCAAGGAAAAGCCAACAACAGGAGAGAGGCCAGAGGGTTTGTAAAGTACGCAGTTGCCTGCCACGATTGCCGCTGCAGACATCCCGCAGCTTATGGCCAGGGGGAAATTCCAGGGGGAGATGACCGCGGCCAGTCCTTTCGGCTGATAGAGATAGTGGTTCAGCTCTCCAGGGGCTGTTCCCATTCTTCTTCCACTGCCAAGTCGTATCATCTCTCTACCGTAATACTCCAGGAAATCAATTGCTTCTGCGACATCAGCATAGGCTTGATCCCACTGTTTGCCTACTTCCAATACCTGCCAGGCCGCAAGATGATAAATTTTCTTACGGGCGATATCGGCAGTCCGGAAAAGGTACTGGGCTCTGGTCCGGGGTGAGGTATCTCGCCAAACAAGGAAGGTTTCCTGAGCGGTGGCAATGGCAAGATCGATTTCTTTAGTGGCTGCCTGACATACATTCCCCACAATTTCGGAAGGTTCGGCTGGGTTGACGGATTGGATTATATCCTCGGTTCTTATCTCTTTGTCTCCGATGAGCAGTGGGTAAGTACGTCCGAGTAGAGCGCGAACTTGGTCAATTGCCTCAGGAAAGGCCGACCTAACCTCCGGCCTGGTGAAATCTACAAAGGGTTCGTTGATGAAAGGACCCGGGCCATGGTCTTTTGCAGGTTGGACTTCACTAGCTGTCGTAGCTTCTGTTTTTTCTGCTAGTCCTTTTAATATGTCAACCGGGTCTTCCAGGAGCTTTTCTGTATCCATGTTTTCGGCAAAGCTCTGACGCAAAAAGGACTCGTTGGCCGTATTTTCCAAAAGGCGGCGCACGAGATAGGCCATGCCCGGCAAAAGTTCTCCGTAAGGGCAATAGAGTCGCACGTGTTTGGCAACCTTGACAAGGGCCTTGCTTAGCGGTTCTGCCATACCATAGAGAACCTGAAACTCATAACGGCTCTCTGGAACCTTGAGCCCTTTGGCGGTCTCCAAGACTGCTGAGATACTACGAATATTGTGAGAGCCACATGCCAGATGGCAAATTTCATGATTCTCCAAGATCTTCCTTGTCTGGCGTTCAAAGGCAGCGTCTGTTTCAGCTTTAATGGTGTAGACTGGCATTTCCCAGCCATGTTGTTTGGCGGTGACGGTCTCGTAGTCCCAATAAGCCCCCTTCACCACTCGGATAGAGAAGGGGAGACCCTCATCTTTCGCCCATCTCAGGAGGTCTTCCAAATCTTGGTCAGTGTCGCGCAGATAGCTTTGGAGTACTATTCCCAGGTGCGGGTAGTCCCTGAACTCAGGAGAGGATCGCAGCCTCCGGAACACCTCCAGGCTGATATCCTTGTATACATGTTGTTCCATGTCTATTCTGACAAAAGCTCCTATCTCCCTGGCTTTACGTAGAATTGGTGCAAAACGTTCACAAATGGCATTAACAGAACCATCGAAGTCGGCAGGGGTGGTCTGAGAATAGAGACTGGAAGGCTTTATGGATATATAGAATTTGGATGTGTGCCCCCAATCCAGGTTCGATTCTGTATCACCCAGGCTCTTCCAGTTCTTTTCCTGCCTCTGCAGAGCATCGAGAAGCTCAAGATAGCCTTGTTGATATCGTTCAGCCTCAACTTTACTGACCGTGGCTTCACCGAGTATGTCCACGGTGAAACAGAAATTGTCTTTTCTAAGTTTTGTCAATACCTTAAGAGCATCTCTGAGGTTTTCACCAATAATGAACTGTTTGGCCGTACTTTCTATGTTGGTTCGAATAGTTTGAGCCAAAATTTTGCCTGCAACCCTCCCGCCAATACCGGCTGTCTTGGCACCCCACTTGAGCACTGAGGGAAGGTCTTCGTTGTCGTCGGCGAAATATTCTTCAAGGTGACGACTGAGAGATTCACTGGTGGTGAGATAGGGCAATACATCAACAAAACGGAATAGCTGGACCTTGAAGGTATCATTACTCATGCACCAGTCCATGAGCTTTCCCGTCCACCATCCTCTATCGAATATGGAGGGTGTATCGCCCCTGATGAGGGAAAAGAATTCCTGGCCTAGCGTTTTGATTCTCATGTCAAGATCTGAGTTGTCCATCTGTGATGGCCTCCATAAATCCTACAATTACCAGCCCTTGTTCCATAAGCAATTATCTTAGCAATGTCGGGCAATATCAGCCTCTCACTTATAGTAGTATTATAGCAGTCATTGTTCTCTATGGCATAATGGTGATGCAGGCTGGAAAAGGATATTCTCTTTAAGAAGGGATTGGGTAAGGGGACGTCCTGGGGGACAACTCAGTGAGGTGCTATAGAAAGGATTATTGCCATAGAAACATAAGTTTACATAATATACATTATCAGACTAAATTTTGCACCAAAGACTGGTCATGGGAACAACCCCCTCTCCGGGCAAAAAAAGAAGCCGGACAGGATGTCCGGCCTCGAGCAAACACTAATCCTCTTTGGGAGTGCCTTATACTTTCCACTCTCCCTGAGAAGTTGGTTCGATTCCCTGGTTAGACGCAACCGGTAGGCTTGGGAAGCCCGGCCATCTTACAGGCGCCTTTGCCTGGTCCAGAGGGAAAGAGCTCGTAAATATATTTGAGCTTGTACCCGGTTACCTTGGTAAGGATCCGGACCATGGGCGCAATACCGTGCTTCTGATAGTAGTCTTGCAGCACGTGGATGACCTTCCAGTGCTCTTCGGTCAGTTCCTGAATGCCCTCAGAGCTCTTTACGTAATCGACCCACTCGGGGCACCAACTGTCAAAAGCATCAATGAAGCCATCTTCATCAATCTCGAACGTTTTGCCGGCATGCTCAACTGTTGCCATGAAATTCACCTCCTAATTTTATTAGCGGACCCCGTCGCCAACCCCAGTGGTGGTACTACAGCGGTCCATTTTTCTTTTATTCTCCTCAGTTTTGCCTCTCAGTTCCCGTTGGTATGACAGGGCCCGTCGCATCAAGCCCTCGCCCCATTCCGGCGTGCCGACGGCATGCACATGTGAATAGGTGGCCAATGTATTCTTATAACATACTCCATCCTTTCGATCCAAGATGCCAGCCCCTCTCTTCATGGTGAAAGTTAAAGATTCGGGGTTCAGGTCGAAGCGAGTCACCCGGGAATAATGAAATTCATGTCCCTTCAAGGTGGTTCCCACTGGATAAAAAGGATTTGTATTTACCACTTCCAGCTCGGTATAACCATGCCCTTGTGGCTTTTTTTCCAACTGGAAGTCAATCGGTAGAGCTTCTACCATAGGATAAACCTTACCCTTAATCTGCAGGGTCCGTCCTAGGTACATGAGACCGCCGCATTCAGCATAAACCGGCAGTCCAGCTTCAATTGCCGATCTAAGTTCCTTTCTGAATCGATCATTGGCAGCTAGTTGCCCTGCATGTGTCTCGGGAAAACCACCGCCGATATAAAGCCCATCCAGTTCAGGGAGAAAGGTATCCTGCAAAGCGCTTATGCTCACCAGACTTACCCCCCTTCTTTCGAGGGCCTCGAGATTTTCAGGATAATAGAATTGGAAAGCAGAATCCTTAATAATCCCAATAGTCAGCTGGCGATAGGCCTTACTCACCCTCTTCCTGGGAAAAACTGGCTCCCAGGTCAACGGGGGAGCCTGATCGGCTATTGCAAGTACCTTTTCAAGATCCAGATAACTTTCAACAACCTGAATCCGAGCGACAATGGCCTCCCTTGCTTCCGGATGCTCTAGGGCAGTGACCAAACCCATATGCCGCTCAGGGAAGTCATCTACCCTGAGTTTGGGAATGGCACCCACCACTGGGATCCCACAATAACGCTCAATTGTGGTTCTCAACATTTCCTCGTGGCGGGGTCCCGCCACCCGGTTCAAGACCACACCCTGGATATCCACCTCAGGGTCGAGATTCTGGCAGCCGAGGACAGTCGCAGCCGCAGTGCGGGTGACCATGGTCCCGTCCACCACCAGAAGCACCGGCGCTTGGAGCAATTTGGCCAGTTCGGCGGTGCTGCAAGAGCCCTCAGCATCCATTCCGTCGAAAAGGCCGCGATTACCCTCGATCACTGCGGCATCGGCTGTCTGAACGTGTTGCCAGAATGAGTCGAGGATTTGCTCCCCGCTCATCATATACGGATCTAGATTGTAGCAAGGCTGGCCGGCAGCCAAGGCCAGCCAGCCCGCATCAATATAATCAGGGCCCTTTTTAAAGGGTACAACCTCCCCTACCCTTTGCCGCCAAGCGGCGACCAAGCCAAGGGAGAGAGTGGTTTTTCCTGAACCGCCGCGCAGACCTGCAATCACTACGCGGGGTTTGCTGTTATCCATAGATTTCAGGTTTCTTCCTTACCACTTGAACTGAGTGGTCGTTCTCCAGGTGGTCATGGCCAAGCGGTAGTCGTCAATGTGTTCATGACGGAATTCCAGTTCGGCCTTCTCGAAGAACTTTTCCCAGCCGATGCGCTCGATCCACTCGCCTATACGCTCGTAACGATTGGCGTCGCTGGCGTAAAGATCCACGATCTTTTTTATGGTCTTGACCGTGGTGGGCCAGCGCGGCGGCTCGTTGGGAATGTAAGGCACTGCCAGCTTGGAAAATTTAGGCGCGCAGCGGGAGTTAGACACTTTACCGCCCACCCAGAGAGCGATCCCGTCACCGTCAGCATTAGCCAAGGGCATGGCCGGGCACATGGTGTAGCAGTTGCCGCAAAACATGCAGCGGTCATTATTGACTGCTACGGTCTTAAGCTCACCCTCTTTGGAGGGTTTGATGGCCGCGGTGGGACAAGCTGCAATGGCCAGCGGAACCTCGCAGACCTTGCTGATTCTGTCATGCTCAACGAAAGGCGGCTTTCGGTGAACGCCAAGGATGGCGATGTCAGAGCAGTGCACGGCACCGCACATATTCAAGCAGCAGGCCAGAGAAATTCTTACCTGGGCCGGAAGGCGCATGCCACAGAAGTCGTCGTAAAGCTCATCGAGGACAGATTTCACAATTCCGGAGGCGTCGATTGCCGGGGTATGGCAGTGGAGCCAGCCCTGGGTGTGAACAATGTTGGTTACCCCAGCGCCAGTGCCGCCGATGGGGAACTTGTTGCTGCCACCGGCGAACTTGCGGCCCTTGAGGTCGTCGATCAGCGGCTGCAGTTTGGCCTTGTTGTCCACCATGAACTCCACATTATTCCGGGTCGTCCAGCGAACAAAGCCTTCACAGTGTTTGTCGGCGATGTCGCAGATCTCCCGGATGATTTCAACGCTCATGAGGCGGCAGCCGCCCACTCTCACGGTGTAGACTTCCGCACCGGTTTCCGAGACATGGACGAGCACCCCCGGCTCGAGAATCTCGTGATATTTCCACTTGCCGTAGTTTTCCTTGATAACAGGCGGGAAAAACTGCTCATAGTGGGGCGGCCCGATATCTGTAATACGGTCTTTCATCAGATCATTGGGATCAAAAGCCATTGTGTTCACCTCCTAGGCATGGTGTTTCTTGCGGAAAGCTACTGCGTCAATCTCCCAACCACCTGGCACATCTTCGCGGTCGTAAAAGATGTAGGGGTTGTAACGCGGTGTGTTGATCATCCGTGGATCGGGCTCCAATTCAACTGCTTTGAGAAATTCCCTGAGGCCTAGCCTTTGGATCAGTTCGCCCAGGCGTTCGCGGTTCTTGCCAAGTTCCATCCACCAATCCCACATCTTCTCCACGAATTCCTTGAACTCGTCATAAGGCTCTTCCATCTTGATGAAGGGAATGATCACGCTGGAGAGCTGCGCACCCTCAAGGATGGGAGCTTTAGCACCGCAGAGGATGGTGGCACCCACATCTTCTCCCGGCCTCAGGGCCCGGGGCATGACATTGATACAGTGCATGCAGCGCGTGCAGTTCTCATCCCAGATCTTCAGGTTCTTGCCGTCCCAATCAATGCAACGGGTGGGGCATAAGTCGCAGACCTCTTTCTGAATATCCAGAGCGGTCGCTCCTGTGCCGTGAGCATTGCCGTTGGGAGCGAACTCACCGGCGGCATAAGCTCTTACAGCCTCCTGGTCGATGCGGATGTTGTCACGCCAGGTGCCGATGATTGAGCAGTCGGCTCGGGCAATGGCGGCTACACAGTCGTTGGGGCAGCCGGAGGTCTTGAACTTGAACTTGTAGGGAAACATGGGTCGGTGGAGCTCGTCCTGAAAGGTGTTGGTAAGATCGTAAGTGATAGCTTGGGTGTCTAGACAGGACCACTCGCAGCGCGCTCTGCCCATGCAGCAGCTGGGAGTACGCAGGTTGGAGCCTGATCCACCCAGGTCCATGTTCAAGTTATGGGTCAATTCGTAGAAGACGGGCTCCAACTCGTCGGTGGTGGTGCCGAGGAGGATGACGTCACCGGTGGAGCCATGCATGTTGGTGAGACCGCTGCCGCGCCTCTCCCACAGTTCGCAGACATTTCTGAGCTGTTCGGTGGAGTAAAACTTACTTGCGGGCTGATTCACCCGTAGGGTGTGAAAGTGGGCGACGTTGGGAAAAAGGTCGGGACGGTCGCAATAGCGGCCGATAACGCCTCCGCCATAACCCAAAACACCCACGATGCCGCCGTGCTTCCAGTGACCCTCTTTATCCTCGTAGGATCTCTCCATTACGCCCAAGAGATCTTCACACATGGGTTTTTTCTCGGCCATCTGTTTGATGTCCGAGATGAAGCTTGGCCAGCGCCCCTTTTCCAGCTCGTCCAGCAGGGGGGTCTTGTGTTTTAGAGCCATTCCATTTACCTCCTTCAATTTGAAACGATTTTCTTGTCTAGTGAATGCGGATCTATCACAACCGTGGAATTCTCACCTCCCCTCTAATTGCTGTTATTTTGACAAACAGCTTCATCTTTTTGCAATAATTACAAATAGTTGCGCTATCCAAATTTAGGTGGGACAGGTCCGAGATGCAATCCATAGCGCTATTCGTGAATCAATTCACTCAGTGATTTATGTTTGTATAAACCGTCTTTTCAATTTTGTCAATCAAAATAAGATCAAGGAAATAGCTTGGGGGCAACGGGAAGGATTTGGATCGCAGTTAGCAGTGCCCTACCCTCTCAGATGCAAATAGTCACCTCACCCGCAGCTGTGATTTCGCTTGATAGTGCCAGAAGAGAGAAGGCCACGCCGATTTCCCGAACCGTTAACCGTGGCCTCTGGCTTTAAGTGACGAGGGCAATGATGGGGCCCTCTCGTTTGTTGCTCAAAGGCGGCAGTCAGACAAAAATCAAGGCCGACCCGAATTAAATAAAGGAAGCTTGCGGCTGTGTTTGAGGGTCGACCTAGTAATGCATCTCTAGAGTCAAGTGGTGAAGTAGCTAAATTTAACCTTGGCAAGGAAGAGTCTAATCGCCCATGCCCTTCTCTTCTGCTCCCAAGTCGGCATGTTCAGGCAGTAGGTAAAGGGTGGTACTACCGCTGGACCAATACTTCAGCTGCCCATCATTGACCATCTCGTTTATGATTTTCTTAACTTGGCGCATTTTCATGTCGGGTAGCGCCTTGCAGAGCTCATTGAAATAATGCTTGGTCTTCCCCTTTTTAGATTTCATGAAATCGATGATTGCCTGCTTCTCTGCCTCGCTCATTTCTTCCTCCTTGAGGGGTAGTGAATGTCAACATGAATAAGTGAATCAATTCACTCACTCATAATCTATAATGCGCAGCCTACCTTTTGTCAATAAAAAAGATGGGAAAGATAGCCCAATCTTTCATTGTTCCGAGTTTCTATATATTATATAAAGGATAGGTTTAGGTGCTGCGCTCTGGAAGTACATAAAGGAAAAGCCTACTAGGCTAGGAAATTCAAGGGTTTTGCATGTCTCTCAAGAAACATCTGGAGGAATTACAATTTTTTAGGGCCACTGACAATGAGCCAGGCATTGCCAATGCCTGTTTCAAGATAGGCGACCTTTACCTCAGCAAAGGTAAGTGGAGTGATGCCAAAGAATATTTGAGAGAAGCAAAGGCCATATGTGGGAAATTGGGCAACGAGGAAGGATCCGCCCTAACCGCCATCGGACTGGGAGATGTCTACCGTAATTCCAGGAATCCCGAAACAGCCCGCAATCATTACAAGCAAGCTCTGGATTTTTTTGAGAAAGAGGGAAATGAAAAAAAGATAGCTAATCTGTTGGAGAGATTGGGAGACCTGTCTAGAGAAGAGGGAGACTTCTTACGGGCTATGGAGGCCTTTGCTAGGGCGCGGATCATTTGTCAGAATCACGGCGACGAAATCGGCACAGCCCATTTTACCGAGAGAATGGCCTTGGTGCACAGGCAACAGGGAAACTTAGGTTTAGCAATCGAGTGTTTCCAGCAAGCGCTGAGTAATTATGAGCAACACCGCGTGCCGGATCGACTTGCCTTTGTCCTCACTGGCTTGGGTGAACTACATTATAAAATAGGACAACCACAAGATGCACTGAACTATTTTGACAGGGCTTTGCACATCTACAGCAGACTGGGGGCGGGGAAGCTGGCAGAATTGATAGCAGCGGAAATAGTTGCCATTGAAGGTAAATTGCAGGAGGAGGACAAGGGTGGGTAGGAGGGTTGAGCATGCTCCCGTCCTTCCTTCATCTATGGCTTATTGAGTGCACTTTTTACGGTTGAGGGAGAGTTAATTCGTTCGGTTTCCTCCCATTCTCCGGATCCGTGGTTCTGGAATTGCCAGACTCGTAATCCGTGAATTCGGGATTATTAGATTACTTAATGGGATATTTCTTATGGAGTAGCCTTTATGGAAGAAAATAAGAAGAAGGAAGTTTCTGAAGACACGGTCTTTCGCGCTCTGAGAAGGCAGCTACTGGCGACGCCCTACTCTGCCCCACTCCATTACAATTTGGGTCTCGCTTACGCCCGAAGAGGACAACTGGAGGAGTCAATCACAGCTTTCCAGCAGGCCATTATTTTCGACCCCAAAATGGTTGAGGCCTATATCAACCTAGGAGGAATTTATCTGCGCAAGGGTAATGTGGAGGCTTGCATAGAGGTCAATCGGAAGGCCCTGGAAATAAACCCCGACCATCCCCTCGCCCACAGTAACCTGGGCTTCGCCCTCATCCAGCAGGGAAAAGTGGATGAGGGTATGTTTGAGTATAAAAAGGCTCTGGAAATCGATCCAAATCAAGCTGTAGTGAGAGCCAATCTTGGCGGGGCCTATTTCCAAAAAGGCGACTTTGAGGCTGCCATCAAGGAAAATCTCAGAGCCCTTGAATTGAATCCCAGCTTTGCTCTAGCCCACAACAACCTCCTCCACGCCTATCGAGCAATTGACGACAAGGAGTCGGCCAAAATCCACTGTGAGAAAGCATTGGAGCTTGGCTTTCAGGTAAATCATGAACTGGCCAAAGAGTTAGGCTGCGGCTAGAGGTAGTATGGGCGTATGATGAAAATTCAAGAGGAAAACAGCTATGTAGCAATAAAGTACACGGTGCGACTGGAAGATGGTGAGATCATAAAAGGCGACCCCGAGGAAGGTCTAGCTCATATGGAGTTCGTCACTGGGTACAATCAGGTTATTCCGGGGCTGGAAAGAAGACTTGTAGGGATGTCCTCGGGTGACAGGGGTGAAATTGCTGTACCCCCAGAGGAGGGCTTTGGTCTATATGATGCCGGACTGATCGAGGAGAAAAATTACTCAGAGTTCCCGGAAGGTAGGAATCTGGAAGAAGGTCGCTGGGTTAGGGCCACCAACCCTGACCACCACGTAACTTTCGGGTACTTTGTCCTGGGAAAAAAGCCGGACAGGGTGATCTTAGACTATAATCATCCACTGGCCGGCAAGACGCTTATCTATGAGCTCACCGTTGAGGATGTCAGAGAGGCGACCCGAGAAGAATTGGAGATTCTGGGAATGTCACCAAAGGCCCAGGAACGCATTCTCAAAAAGGGCTACGATGGCTGGGACCCCTTTATGAAGCCGAAGGAGCCGTTGGCCTACAAGTTAAGACAAGAGGCCAAGGGGGAAGAGGCTGCCATCGATTCCGGGCACGAGTTATACGAGAGATTTTTCGCCGGTCGTAAGATAACCGACTACTCGGCCGAATATGTCAAGGGAGTCTTGGAAATAGCAGAGGGTATCTTCCGTGAGCAAGATAGTTATCGAGGTATGTACGATTTCAGTTGCTGGTATGCTGATTGGCGCAAGAAGGGACAAAAGGCGGAATAACTGATACAAATCCTTTAATTGGGTATGTTTACTGGGAGAGGGGATTGAAGATGGGCAAATATGTGATACATCCGCTGGTTGTGGGTATCAATGAAACTGATCAGGGAATTATGACCTACCAGAAAGGCTATGGTAAGCGTATTTTCCTGCCCATATATGTTTTTTACCTTGAGGGCGGTGATCAGAGAATTCTTGTAGACACCGGAATGGAGGAATTCATGGTTCCCCCCGAGGCCAAAGAACGGACGGGCTTACAAATTATGGAGTTTGAAGACGCTCTGGACACGGTGAATTTGAAGCCGGAAGATGTGGACATAGTAATCCAGACTCACCTGCACAATGATCACTGTGAGAACACCTACAAGTGCACAAATGCGAAAGTTTACGTGCAGCAGGCAGAGCTGGATTTTTTCAGGGCGCCCCACCCTCTTGACCACCGCTACTATTCAGACCTCCTTGACGACTCGGAGGTAGTTACGGTGGAGGGTGATAGGGAAATCGTCCCCGGCGTTCGCGTCATTTTAACTCCCGGGCACACGGTGGGTGGGCAATCTGTCGCAGTGGAGACCCAAAAGGGAACTGCAGTCATCACCGGTTTTTGTTGTAATGGCGATAACTTTCCCAGTGTGGGCCCTGCGGTAGCAGCGGGTGTACACATAAACGCCATCGAGGCTTACGAAAGCGCTCAGCGAGTTAAACAGCTGGCTGACATTCTGATTCCAATCCACGATATCGAGGTAGGACAAAGGGGAAAGATTCCAGCTTGAGAAGAGATTTCCCCGGTAGTATTGGCGATGAAACGGACGATAGAGCTGCGGAAACAAAAAAGGAAGAAATATATCTGCCACTGCTGTCGTGGCGAAGGCAAGTTCTGTTGGACCTGTGACTGCGGATTTCAGATATGTCTGGCTTGTATGCAAGAGAATCAGTGGGGTATAAGCGGTAATTCTGCGACTTGGATCTGCCCCGACTGTGGCGAGCTGCGAGGCATCTAAGCTTACCAACAATGACTTTCTACACAGATCGCTTCAAACTACACCATCCGGAATCGGTCCCCGACCTTCTCAAGGCTGTTAACCGCTGTATATCTGAGGGAAATGGAGTTTTCCGGTGGCAGGGTCCTTCGACTCCCTTTGCCGACCCTGGAGACCTTTTTCTTGTCTCAGGTGTAGGCAACGAGATCCCGGGTTACTCTCAATGTGTAAAGCTGCCAGAGAGGGAGCTCAATCATCTTCTACCTCTCAAACCCGGACGGGTTGCCCTTCTGTGGGACAAGTCTTTCTTGTGGGGATTGCTGGCAGTTCGTACTTTCAGGGATCTCGGTTTCTCTTTTGATTTGCTCAGGGCAACGGATGTGAAAACTGGGGCTCTTGCGAACTACCAGTTGCTCATTGTTCCAGGTGGTTGGGCCAGTCTCAGGAGCCAAAAACTGGGCGTTGGTGGCCGGGAAGAACTGCAGCGCTATGTGTATAAGGGTGGAGCCTACTTGGGGATCTGCGGCGGTGCTGGGCTTGCCCTCCAGGTGGATGAAGGGCTGGCGCTGGTGCCTGTTACCCGAAAACCAATAACTGATCGACTCCCCAATTTCAGCGGTTCCATTAGGGTGCGGCAGGCAGGTTTACACCCTCTCTGGTGGTGCCTTCAAGGGGAGGAAGTCTTCCATGTTTGGTGGCCCTCGCAGTTTCATATTGTGAAGCCCGATAACATTCGGATTCTCGGACGCTACGGCCAGCCAGAGAGCGATTTCAGCGTTTCTGATCTTAAGGTCTGGGCAGGAAGAGATTGGACACAACTTGAGGAGGCCTATCAGATCAATCTTGACCCTGAGAGGATCATTAACGAGCCTGCAGTTATTGAAGGCAGATACGGTGAGGGCAGAGTGTTACTTTCATATCCTCATTTGGAAACCCCGGGTGACGCTGCGGGAAATCTGGCTCTTTTCAATATTTGGTACGATTTATTGAATAATACCGTAGTTGGCGACGGTGGCCCATCTCCCGGAGTCGGTCCTTTAACGATCCGAGAGGTGGACGGTAAGGGCTTGGAGCAGATAAGAAAGATAGCGCGAGAGGCCCGCAGTTTGATTGCTTTGGGTGAAAAACATAACCTGTGGTCCTGGCGCAATTCCTGGTTACTTCAGTGGAAAAGAGGTGTGCGCGGAGCTGAATTTGGCACAATCTACGTACTTCTGGACGCACTTGCTGATGAGTTGGAACGGACAAGAACAGTGGCAATTGTTTCTGACACTCCCCATTCAGCGGAAATGGGCAAGAGGTTCGATATACTTGAGGAACTTTGGAGGCAGTTTTGCCATAAAGGCTACGCTTTGTTGGAAGAGGATGGACGGAGAGTCAATGGCGAAATTGACTTAAATTCCGGCGAGTTGACCCCTAGGCTTCGAACTTTACTAAAAGAAATTTTCAACTGCGTTCAGTGTTATGGGAGCAAGAGTTATGGCGGCCTCTATCGCCAACTTTTGGATCACCTCGATTCACTGCTGCTGGGCGCTCTCCTTGTCAGATCTTCATAGCTTAAGTATTGACATGGATGGGCAGAGTGTTTCCGCTGAAGTCTTGAAAGGAGTAAAATGGATAGCGGTGTATCACACCTTGTGAGTGATCTGTGCCTGCCTAGCGGTTAGTGCGAGAGCCATGGGGCCTCAAGGAGATTCATATAAGACAAATCTCCCCACAGATGGCGCACATTCGGCTATCTTTCTTAAGTAACGGGGCGGGAAATGGGGACCCTTTACCAGGAGGCGCCCCTCCCAGGTGGTAAGTAAGCGTTCCTCCAACTGGTAAAAGGGTTTGTCCGGATACAAGTACAACACGTCATAACTGGTAAGACGGACCTGGAGAAAATCTGTCCGTAAGAATGCGGCCTTGGACAAATTCAGCGAGTGACCAAATTTGACTGACTGTTGATAGAGCCATTCGTCAAGCTCGTAGCCTGTAGCCTGAGTGAATAGTGAGGCAATAGCCACCACTATACCGTCACCGCTCCCCAAATCGGCCATGTGGCAATATTGGTCCAGCCCATAGTGACAAAAGGCGCGATAAACCTCTTCAGCCGGAGAAGTGGCCCACATCCCCGACTTGGTAGTGCGGTATGGTGGTTTGTTTTCAAGAAGTTTGAGTTTTTGATAAAAATCGTGGTAAGCGGTTTTAATCTTCCTGAAGGCTAGATATCTCTCCCCCGACGGATCAGACATTTTGGTAGGCAAAAGCAAGCAGGTTTTTTTATTGCAGCGTCGACCATTTGCCTTGCCAATCAAAGCAAGGCCAAAAGAGAGCCACTAGGAGCCTCCCCTTCCTTGCAGACATCCCCGATTTTTAAGGAGATGTTTTTTCCGCAAATGGGACTAATACAGAGGCTGCTTGAAGAGCTGGATGATTGACCTGCAAATTAGAACCTTGAGGTTCTACTTGCCGTCAACGCGCTCCTTCATTTCCTTTCCAACTTTGAAATAAGGAAGCTTCTTCTCCCTTACTTGAATTATCTCTCCTGTTTTTGGATTACGTCCCTGATAACTATTGTAGCTTTTGACTTTAAAGCTACCAAAGCCACGGATTTCGACCCGGTCGCCCTTTGCAAGAGAATCCGACATGGAGTCAAAAACCACGTTTACCACGCTTGCAGCATTCTTTATCGTAATACCCTCCTCTTTGGCAATTCGCTCGATGAGCTGGCTTTTGTTCATCCTCCTTCCTCCCCGCTGAAATGTTCACCCAGGCATCCCCCTTTATAAATAAAGGAGGGTACGACGAAGATCCTTATCTCTCTCAAAGGCTCCTAACAAACTAGCCGAAGCCTTTTCCAATGATCGAGCTATCTGGATAATAGCCACTCTTGACGGACAGGGCCGGCAATACTAAACAGCGGCGACCCAATAAGGTCCCGGGATTAGTAACTGAATTACAGCCCGTTTCGCTGTCATCGCCGACGATGGCACCCAATTTTCGCAGGCCTGTGTCGTACATCTCTTTGTCTTTCCTTATCCCCACTGGTGTACCGGTTATTTTGA
Organism: Deltaproteobacteria bacterium; assembly: GCA_037384945.1. Lineage (GTDB taxonomy): Bacteria > Desulfobacterota > Syntrophobacteria > BM002 > BM002 > BM002. The sequence goes on along the minus strand of JARRNM010000020.1, from coordinate 14,955 downwards.
GGTTGGCCAACTTTGTTCCTGCCCCCAGATTGGTTCGATTTCCCAGAATACTGTCTCCAATGTAAGCAAAGTGGCCGGCTTTGGCGTCGTTCAACATGGCGGAGTGTTTCATTTCAGTGGTGTGTCCCAGCACGCAACGGTCGCCCACTAGACAATGGCCCCGTAAGTATGCACCCTGTCGAATCTCGCAGCAGGAGCCAATGATCGTTGGGCCTTTGATCAGGGCTCCAGGCTCTACCACACTGCCTGGTCCCACCGAGATGTCTTCGTCCAGCAGGCAGGCCCCTGCATAAAATACTATGGCTCCTTCGAGAACCTCTCCTTTACGGATCACCTGATATTTACCTTTGGTAACGTCGCCTGGGCGTAAATCGAACCCAGAAGTAAAGACTTTTTCCTGGTGTAAAACCGCTGTTTGTTGCAATAACGGGCCAGAGCGGCCAATTCCCTGCAAATTGGGCTTCAATGCCCGAGACATATAAGATTTAAGACGAATGAGGGCGTGCCACACGGGCTCATCCTTGTTGAATAGTTCCCGGTGGGTCC
>JARRNM010000020.1:0-14342 GCA_037384945.1 Deltaproteobacteria bacterium | reverse complement strand
CGGCAGAGAGCATGCTATCTCCAATTGAATCATGAGGAATTACTCTGATCTCGAGTTGAAGAACTGCCTCGCTTCCTCCTTGAGAATTTCCAGCAAGGTCATTCCCCTTTTCTTGGCAATCTCTCGGGCCTCATCCAGGAGGCGCGAGGCTGCGACGTTGAGTTCGCGATCATCTGGTATGGGGGAGCCTTCTTTCTGCAATTTCCAGCGCAGAATGGATTTGGCCAGTCTAAGCTCGCTTTGTCTGAGATGCTTCAGTATCGAGTCGGGTAAAATCTTCATATTATTAATTATTTAGAATAAATATGATCAGTGTAGCCAAAAAGCCATGGCTCGTCAAGGGAAAGGAGTCAGGCTTGACCTCACCAGTGCCAGAATCAAGGGTCCAGAAATCAGCTGGCAGCTGACAGTGTCGTTATACGTTAATGGTTATTCGTTATTCGGGAAATTTGCTTCTATGAGTCGCCGTAACGATTCCTACGATTTTAATGCCTTTGACGATTTGACTGGTTGACAAATTGATCAGCGGTCAGGGAGTAAAGGGCTGAAATTCTGCGTATAACGAATAACGGATAACGTTAGATACCGTTCACCCCTTACTGTTTACCCTTTAGCGACTTCAACGGTTTGGGCAAAGGGAAGAACCGACGAACCGACAAACAACGGTTGGCGGCTGGCGTCATTATTTCCACTTTTTTAACAAGCGAGCGGCATGCTCGAGAGCTTCCTGTTGCGTAGATATGGTCCCGACCCAGTAAAGTTCAGCCAGAGCCTTGACCAGCTTTCCTACCAAAGGGCCTGGCGAAAGATGCAAATGTTTCATCAGATCATGACCGCTGATTATCGGAGGCTCGAGTTCCCTGGGCTTCAGTTCCTGATAGTAGAAGTCCAGCCAGCCACATAGTCGCTGGCGCAGTGGTTGCAGCCCATCTCCAAGTGAAACACCTTCTTGAGATGCCTTGTAATCTGAGGCAAGCAGCAGAAGGAGCGGCCAAAAAAGTTGAGGTCCTAGTCTGAAGAAACGGGCCAGGGCGGCTGTGGGAGTGGGAGAGAAACGGAACAAATGGATCGGACGCCTATGCTGGCGGATAAGCTGGCTGACAAACTTGATTTCTTTGTTACTCAACCTGAGGCGGCTGCAAAGGGAAGCAGCCAACTCTGAACCTGCAACCTGGTGAGGATGAAGGTGAAGAGCACCATTCTTGCCCGGGGACCTGCGACAGGGCTTGCCAATTTCATGAAGTAGAACTCCCAGTTTTAGTAAAGTCTGTCTCCTTCTCTCGCCTGCAAGCTTTTGCGCAAGAACGGCTGAAGCCTCTTCAGCATAGTCTCCAAACAAATCCCCCATGTTGGTCAGAAAGAACTCCAATGCTTCCAGCGCTAGGAACCTATGCTGCCAGGGATCTTGAGACTGAGAAGCTTTCTGCTGCAAATTTCCCTTTTCCACATATTCGGGCAGCAATAATTTTAATATACCGTCTTCGTTCAACTTCGTGAGGACTGAGGCGGAATTTGCTGTCGAAAGTACAAGCATCATTTCATCCCTGATACGCTCTACTGCTACCTGATTTAAAAGATGACACGCCTGGAATATGGATTTCCGAGTCTGAGCAGCGAGGCTGAGACCGTAAGCTGATGCCAGACGGTAGGCTCTCAAAATGCGAAGTGGGTCATCCGCGAGAGAGCTTTGCGAGCAAACCCGCAACCTCCCGGCCCTGAGGTCAGCAATCCCTCCTAAAGGATCGAGGAGTGAAGTTCCTCTAGCAGTTCTCCAAACTGAGATATTCAAAGCCAGAGAATTTATAGTAAAATCACGCTGATAAAGATCGTCAAAAATAGAAGAGCCTCTCAAGGGTGAGAGGTCGACCAGGTACTGCTCTCCTATTCCATCTGGCTGCACGGAGGGTATGAACCGAACAGTTCCAAATTTGCGGTCTATAAGCACTCCTTTGCTACCGGTTTGCCTGGTCACCAACTCTGACAATTCAGCCGCCTTACTGCTAGCAAAATCAACGTCCTTACAGCTCTTGCCAAGCAAGGCATCGCGCAGAAAACCACCAACCAGATAGAGATCATAATCTCCCCTTTGGGCAATCTCCACCAGAGAGCTAGTGTTTCTACAGCCCTTGATAAGCAGGTCAATCTTACCCTCAAGCTCACTGAGCTGAATATTGGCCAGTTTATTCATAGTCAAATTCCGGCACAGGCTGCACCTATATATTATAAAGGTAAGAGTGGTTGTCAAGAAATGACAAACGGGTGGATTTCTCGGTGGAAGAAATGGAAAGAAGAAGTGCAGCTCTACTGTCTAATTAGATTCATACCTATCTAGACAGTAATGATGGAGATAATGGGGATACAGTAGATAACAGTCTTAAATTAATCTTATTTATACTGTCTAACATAGTATTAAATCGAGGCCTATAACGATAATGGATTAAGTGTATTGGCAATATTTATTATTCTGTCTTAGACAGAGTAAGATGCTAATATTTCAAGTATTTTTATTTTTTACGAATTTTTTTAATTTTTTTCTTGACATTTATGCAATCTATTTGTACTGTCTAAATTACTGAATAAACATATCAAACACCAAGAATCGAGGATATCTTTTGCACAGTGATTTAGACAGTAATAATATTTCCAGTAAAGAACTGATTGCCAAGACTGGAATATCAAGGGCCACTCTGAATAACTACATTTCCCTCAACCTTGTTCCCTCTCCTGCGGTGCGTAGACCGGAAGAACCAGGTGGTCCGACGAAAATCGGCTATTTCCCCCTGTGGGTAGTGGAGAGGATCGAAAAAATTCAGCAGATGAAGTCCTCTGGAATGAGGATGGCAGAAATAGCTCTTGAGTTTACGGATGAGCCCAGGGAAGAAAAAGAGATAGAAGGTGAAGGGATAGTTGATTTCACCTATCAGTCCATAGAACGTATAGTTTTTCCTGCCGTTCTGGTGAATTCAAATTGGGAGGTCATTTGGATTAACCAGAGTGCTGAAGAGGTGTTTTTTAAAGAGTCCGTCCGTGAGATTCCTACCGCAGCCAACCGGAATATCTTGAGGCTTTTCCTGGAGAAGGGTTTGCTAGAACGCTTCAAAAACTGGAAGGAAATCCTCACGCTCCATTTACGTCTGGCTAAGCGAGAACTGTCTGAGGATCGGGTCGAGCAAATCTGTCGGCAGGTAGAAAGTTGTCCTCTGGAAGACCTGAAGAAATTGTGGGGTCAGGCTGAAGCCCTCCAGGAACGGCCTATTACTCAGCAAGACTTGGTTTTGCGACCCTATAAAGGAAAGAACACCAGACATACGCTTTTTTCCACTGATTTTCGTGAGGGCACACTCCTACTCTATACTCCTGTCAACATGCAGCTGGATCAGATCTTAAACCTTCTTATGGGCAGAGAAAAGCTGGTCAAAGCTTTGTTGTCGCGACGAATTCCGTCTCTCACATCGCTTTGTATCCTGGCTGGACGCTTGGAGTCTGACCTTCATCTTCGTACTGCCCTGCCCCCTCATGAGTATTTTGATTTAATCAACCAAATCATTTTGAGTTCCCACCAGTGTTTTAAGTACCACGGCGGCACACCAGGCCGTTCAATTCAAGAGGGCGTCGTCTGTTTTTTTCTTTCAGCCCCTGAGTCACCCAGGGAATATCTGCACGCAGCCATACAATGCGCTCAGGACCTCAGACAGATTATCGCCACTCTCGACAAGCGTTGGAAATACAAAAAGGTGTGGAAAAATACCTTGGAAATGAATATGTCCATCCACTGTGGGGAAGAGTGGTTGGGAACAATTCCCTCGGCACTGGCTTTCGATTTCACCGTTATGGGGGAGAGCTTGATCGAGGCGATTAAACTCAGCGAATTTGCCCAGGGTGGCTCTATCTGGGCCAGCAAGAAAGTGATTGAAAACATGTCGCCAGGAGACCGTCAGCGAGTCGAATTCGGAGTTCGACTTGGAACCGGCCGCGAGCGGTTCGTCAGCCCGGGTATTTACTCACAAGTAAAAGAACTGGTCAGCGGTGACGAGTTGCAGCAGAAAGGACTGAGGGATATAAGTAATCTTGCAGTCACCGAGATAATCAACGTCCACCCACCAGAAGAACAAGATCTATAATCTTTTGGTACAGACTCTGAAAGTTTATCTCGTGAGCACAAATGATTACACAGATAGCCTGGGTAACCAATATAGGGGCAGAGCCAGCCTTTTTTTCAGACACATTGCGAGGGTCATGGGTTTTGGTGAACAAAGGGTTTACTATGGTCTGGTCATGGCCTTCGGCCTCCTCTTCGTCCTTCCCAGCTTAGGTTTTATCGATTTTGCCTTCAAGTATAACTTTTTTGCCGACCGAGACATCACTTACTACTTTCTCTTCATCCTGGTTTTCTCCTACCTGGGGTTTTTCATACTTCGTTCCCATGCAGATAGAATCCGTAGCATCTCTGAAAACTTTGAACAGTCCCTGGACGACGGTCGGTCAGAGTTTGATCGAAAGCAGACGAGCGAGCTAAATCGGATTGTCTTCTCCTTTCACAAGTTGATCGACAGACTGGAAAAGAACAATCAGGCCCTTGAATTACGTGCTGGGCAGCTTCGCTCCTTTGGAGAGGTAATGAAGCTTAGTCCAGCCAGCCCAAATCCCACTCGTCTATTAAAGTTGGGTTTGCAGAAGGCTTGTGAAGGAGTAGATGCCGGACGGGGTTGGGTGTTATTGCTGGATGAGAGCCGTCGACACCACTTCAGAGTTGCCTGTGAAGTGGATACAAAGGGCGACTGCCAGAGCCGAGAGGGTGGCAAAATTGCCTTTAGCAATACTAGGGCAAAAGATGCTGTCATCCAGCGAAGCCCGAAATTTCTGAATGTGCCTTTCTGGCAAAAGGAAGCGAAAGAGCCGGACAACCAGCGAGTGGCTGACGAAAGAATCTCTCTGATTGTACCTCTCATAACGGGGAGAGATGTCTTCGGCGTCATCTGTCTTGAGGATAAGCAAGGAGGGCTATCTTTTTCGCCCGCAGACCTAGACTATCTCTTGCCGTTGGCCGCCTTTCTTTCCTACCGTTACGAAAATATAAGGCTCAGGAGGCTAATCGCCACCCAGTCCAGTCAATACAACTGTCTGGCGGCCTTCAACAATATCTGCAACAAGGGCTTGGTGCAAGGAAAAGTGTTTCAACTGTTAATCAAAGAATTACGAAATGTTATACCGGTAACTGTTTCCTTTCTAGCTCTATTTGAAAACGCTGAAGAACAATTGAAACTATTGGAAGTGGCCTCTACTGAACCAATCTCACTTCGTCGAGGTATGGCTTTGCCCCTCAGGCAAAGTCTACTGAGGTTGGTACTGGAGGAAAACAGGGAAATCTATCGCCAGGACGTTACCGGGAAAGTTCATCCTCTGGAAGCACGCTGGTTCCGCGAGTTAGGAATCAACTCATGTTACCTGGCTCCCTTTCGGATTCAAGGTGTCAATGCTGGAATTCTGTTTGTCGGAAGCGATTCAAAAAGAGGTTTTTCCCATTCTCAGCGAGCCATCCTGAAGCAAGCATGCGATTATCTGGGGCTGGCTGTACACAATCAGATTCTTTTACGACAAATAGATGAGCAAGGCCGGGAATTGGAAGCTTTCAACAGAATAGGGAATGTAGTCACTTCATCTCTATTTGATTTGGACGATCTTTTGGCAAAGGTCGGAACCCTGATTGGTGAAATGATTACGGTTGAAGCTGGCGCCATTTATCTTCGGGATAAAGATGGTCTAGCTGTCAAAAAAAGCTTTGGGACGCAGGGAGACAGAATTAAGCCGTTTCGACTGAAAAAGATCGAAGGAATATGCGGTTATGTGTTGTCTCGGGGAGAATCTGTGCTGGTGCGAGACGCCTCACAAAACCCTCACCTGTCCTCGTTGGTCAGAGATTTTGGCGGAACGAAGGCCCGTTCAATTCTATGTGTGCCCATGATGGTTGGTGAGGAGGTGATTGGTGCAATTCATATGTGGAACAAAGAACATGGATCCTTTACTTCCCATGATAATAAATTGATCAGATCAGTGGCGGCTAGCTTGGCAACAGCTATTACAGGCGCCAGGTTCCGCCGGATGTGCCACGATCTTACCGCAAATGAGCTTTTAGACGACGATAATAGTCCAGGGCTAAAGGTAAAATGCTGAGGTTTCGTTTCATTCCTAGGCTGTTTGGCACTGTTTGACTGATGGCAACCTGATGACAGGGAGGATCCCTATGCACAACTCCATCCTTGAATCCCCTCGCGCTCACATTTTGCTTGTCGAGAAAAATCGGGGTGCTCTCGCGTTCCTTGAGACAGTGCTTTGTTGGAAGGGTTATCAGGTGACCATAGCCGCAGATGGCCTTGAAGGTTTAGAAAAATTCCGTCTTGGACAGTTCAACCTCATTTTTACTAATCTTTCTACTCCTAGAATATCAGGCTGGGAGTTGGGTCGTATAGTCAAAAGCAGTCCCTTTTCAGTGCCTGTGGCCCTGATTACGGGTCTGGATTTCGACACCAGACCAGATCATTCTCCTTTCGATGCCATCATCCCCGAGCCTCTCCCCTTTGATGAATTAGAATGCATGGTTAATTCGCTGATTGAATGTCGGAACGGGGGAGCCGTAGCGGTAAACTCAGCAGAGAGCGCGCCACTCGGAGAAAGGCAGGTTATGAGTGCTCCTTTGCCCGGTTGTTCAGATAAGAAATAAGCGATTTTTCAACTTCCGGTATTTCCTTTCGGGCAGGCAAATTACGGCAAAGCCTCTCAACATAATGTCTTTCCAGTACTTCCCGGCATGAAACCTGAAGGTTAAGGTCAAACACCCACCCCAGGCGTAACAAGATCATATCGTTTCGGTTGCGCACTGAGCTGAAGTCCGGGATCTTTCTCTCCATCAGCTCCGTAACTATTTTGAGGTTAATGGAATTATTCATGGGTAGGGGATCCGGAAGGGTTTCGACCAAGTTACCATATTCTTCCAGTCCGTTGATGACCAGACGCCATATGTCCAGCTTATCTGCATCCCTAAGGAGTCGGGAGAAAAGCTCCTGCCGAGGGGAGAGATCAGGAGGTAATTTTCGCGCATTGTGATGGAGAATTGCTGTCCGGATAAGCTCCCGATCCTCTGTCTTCAGACGCATTAAAACCTTGTGTCGGGCGATCACCTCAAGACCCAGCAGAGCGTGATCTTCAGAACTACTATCACTGAAAGTGGCATAATTCTTCCATTGAGGAAAGCGGCCGATATCATGAAATAGCGCAGCTGTCTCAGCCAGAAGTAAGTCCTTGTCCCTCACACCGGACTCTCGACCTAAGAAGACTATTTCTTTGCAGGTGCGTTCAGTATGCTGCTCTTTTAGCAGGATAGGCTTCACCCCATCACCGGGCAGCTCATAATATGTTGTAACGTATTTTTTGAACCAGCCCTTGAAGTAATCCAGATCGGTTTGTCTCATGATAAGGGAATCCACCTGGCCGGCAAATCTGCCTATTACGCCCTCGCCCCTCGGGCAAGCAGAGCCTACCACGGAAAGGAAAGGGTATTGTTTGTCACACTCCAAAAAGAACTTGCTGATAATCTCATAGTCGGTAAATTATTAATTAGTGTCTATCCGGAAACCATGTTTCTGGATGTCATTCTGAGGAGTCCCGCTAACAGCTGGACGACGAAGAATCTCATGGTTAGCGCGGGGCTGCAGATATTCTTCGCGGAGCTTGTCCTGAGCTCAGCGAAGGGCTCGGAATGACATTAGGGAGTTCCCGGATGGACACTAATTATATTTACACTCGCTCAATATCTCAATAGTATAAAGTGGTCAGGGGCCAGGGGCAATAATCCAGTAGGGAAGGACGGAGTTTTGGAATAATGGAACATTGGAATAATGGTAAAAAAGACCGCTGTAGGACCCGTGTTGAGCTGTCTTTGACTCAAACATCCATCATTCCGGCATTCCAGCATTCCAGATGCGCACAGGTCCTCCTTCTGGATTCTCAATTCTGACTCCTGACTTCTTAGTCCATATCCATTGTCTGGAAGGGATAAGATGACAGAGTCATTGCTGGCAGATAAATATTTGGGAGGAATGGTGGGTAGCGCTATTGGCGATGCCCTGGGCGAGCTTGCTTTTCGCTATCCGGAGAGAGATAAGTTAATTGCTGTGGCAGAGAGAGTGGCGGAACTGCGCTACACAGATGATACTGCCATGGCAATCGGCTTGGCTGCGTCCCTGGTCATTAAAGGGAACTTGGACGAGCTCCACCTTGGAGAGACCTTTCAGCGTAATTTTGACCAGGAACCCTGGAGAGGGTATGCGGCCGGACCGCCAACAATATTTTCTCTGGTCCGTTCCAAGGGCATCACCCACGCGGATGCGGCTCGGATGATGTTTGCTGGCAAAGGTTCTTTTGGTAATGGGGCTGCCATGCGCATTGTTCCTTTAGGCCTTTTCTTTCACAATTCCCGGCAGATTTATGAATTGGCTTGTAAATCGGCTGAGGTCACCCATGCACATCCAATTGGGAAAGATGGGGCAGCGATCCAAGCTTTGGCCGTGGCACAAGCTGTGAAGCTCGACTCGACCAAGGAATTTCATTGGGAAAAGTTTGTTGATTACCTCATGGACTTTGCGCGTACCAGAGAGATAAGGGAAAAGCTGGAGCTCCTAAAAAAGCTGCTGCATGAGGATGTACCTCCATTAAGTGCGGCTAAACAACTGGGGAGGAGTGTTGCAGTGCAGGAGTCCTTGCCTTTCGCCATTTATTCCTTCCTTCGATTCCCAAGTTCCTTCGAGGACTGCCTCTATTGTGCTATTATGCATGGTGGCGATCGAGACACCCTTGGCGCTATGGCTGGAGCCATATCAGGAACTTATCTGGGGTCTAGGGCAATTCCGCGGTTGTGGCGTACCAAACTGGAAGACTCTGAGAAAATAGAAGGGTTGGCGCTGGAGTTGGCGAGAAAAACCTTCAGCAAGACAGACTAGACAGGCGAGAAAAGCGAGAAAGGATATAAAATCTGGATACTCTGTTGCCTTTCTCGCCTTTCACGCATTTCCCGCTTTAAACGCTTTGTAATGATTACCTTGGGAGTTGATGATGACTCAAGCTAAGAGCCAGGAAGAAGCAGCTGTTATCGTTAATAGAAATGGTCACATGGTAAGTGTGATTCTTAACCGTCCGAGGGTTCTAAACAGTATCAATTTAGAAATGATTCGCTTCATCGATAAGGTTTTGGACGAGACTGAGGCAGATAAGCACTGTCAGTTCATTTTGTTCTATGGGGCGGGAGAGCGGGGGTTTTGCGCCGGAGGGGATATCAAGGCACTTGCCCGGGCTGTGCAGGAGAAAAGCACCCCGTCGGCTGAAGACATCCTGAAAGAGGAATACGATTTGTGCCTAAGGCTCCATCGCTTTGCCAAACCCGTAATCGTCTTGGCGGATGGCATTACCATGGGCGCAGGACTGGGATTGGCCGCTGCGGCTGATCTCTTGGTGGCAACAGAGAAGACCCGCATGGCCATGCCCGAGACCAGAATCGGTTTTTTCCCGGATGTGGGAGCCACAGGATGGATGTTTAGCAAGTGCCCTAAAGGGTATCCGGAGTATCTAGGGCTCACGGGTTACGAAATGGTTGGTGCGGAGGCAGTGCGCGTGGGCTTTGCCAGCCACCTGGTGAAATCAGCGAGATTGCCGGACCTGGTTACCGCACTTCAAAGATATTCAGGAAGTCTTTTCCAGAGTAGATCGGAGGGGACGAAAATTCTCCTTGCGGAGCTAGATCATTTCTTCGAAAAAAATATTCCTAGTAATCCGGACATGGACCAATGGGTAGCAGCCTATTTTGCTGGAAAAAGTTCAATGGTAGAAATTATGGAGTCGCTCCGCCAGTGTTCCATTCAGACCCAGTTGTGCGATGGGGTCTTCACCAGGCTGGCCGAGCGCTCGCCAACGGCCGTGGTACTCACCCTGAAACTTCTGCGACACAATGAGGCTCAACCTCTAGAGGAGGTTTTTCGAGCCGATCTCGAAGTGGCTCGTTATATAGTCGCACATCCCGACTACGTGGAGGGGGTGAGGGCTCGTGTTGTGGACAAAGATGACAACCCCCAGTGGCAACCCGCAACCATTGAAGAAGTGGGAGACCTGGACCTTGTTCTGTAGCAATCTGGACAAAGCTAACGGGAGAAAGCTTTTCACCAGTCACTTTCCATGTCCCTAGTCCTTGGCGATGGTGGCTTTTGCTCAATGACAAATGCGGTCTGCACAAGACCAAAGATACCTTATGGAAGAACAACCCTTTATCCTCGGTGTAAACTACTGGCCTCGGACAACGGCCATGTTTATGTGGCGAGAGTTCGATAAAGACGTCATAGACGAAGACCTGTCGATAATTAGCGGCCTGGGCCTTTCCTATGTAAGGATTTACCTTCTCTGGGAGGATTTCCAGCCAACCCCTAAAACCGTTCCTCCCTTTATGTTGGACCGGCTGGTGGAACTGATGGAGGCAGCGGATGCGAGGAATATCAAGGTAGTGGCGAGCCTTTTTGCCGGACACCTTTGCGGCCTGAACTGGCTTCCCCCCTGGATGCTTCAGGCTTCGACCGATCCGCATCAATCTCCAGTATTTTCTTTGGGCAAAGTTCGTTACAACAAAATAAAGAATCCCTACACCGAACCTGAGGTCATAGAAGGGCAAATTTATCTCCTCGGAGAGCTGACCAATGCTGTGTCCGGACACCCTGCCCTTTTCAGTTGGGATTTGGGCAATGAACCCTCACGGTGGTCTCCTTCTGCTGACAACTTTGCGGTTCAGCTTTGGCTGCAGGCAATGGCTGAAACATTGAAAGAAAAGGACGATCGGGTGCCACTGACCTTATGTTTGCATGTTAGCGATCTCGAGCGCAGCAACGGTCTCACTCCAAGTGTGGCAGCTAACTACTTGGATTACCTATCAATTGCCGGTCAACCCCAAAGTTTGCCCTGGGCTGAAGATCCTTTTTCCTCGGCTCTTCCCTGCTTTCTAGGCTCTGTGGTCAGCTGGCTGGGAAAAGGCCAGGTGATGATCCAAGAATTGGGATTGGCCACCGGAAGCATCTTGCCCGGACCGCGCGACTATGAGTTGGGAAACAAGGGCGATCAACTGTTGGTCAGTGAGGAAGATGCTGCTGTGTATGCAAAGGAGGTTATAACGCACCTGCGGAGATTAGAGTTGATGGGTGCATTGTGGAAGACCTATGGAGACTATCATCCATCCATTTGGCAGCGGCCGCCGTTGAATACTCTCAACACAGACCGTTTCTCCGGCCTAGTTCGGTATGACGGCACCCCCAAAGTTGCTGCTTCAATGTTGAGGTCTGAACCTGGTGAAGGAGAAAAGGGAGGGATTTCCTTCGAGTGGATTGATGTGTCTCAAGAAGACTACTACCAAAATCCAGAGCAGCACTTGAAAAGGCTCTACAGACGTTTTCGGGAGTATTACTCTCTCCCGTGAGCATAGGGCAGAATAGCAAGCTGGCAGCTGGCAGTCAGTTTTCACCAGGCACTACGTACCAGACACTAACCACTTGAACGATTCCTCGTAGTGCTTAGTGCCTACTACCTAGTGCCTAGTTTGTTTCAAGGTTGTGAATCTCTACGGTCTCTATCGGTTCCGGGAGCTCGAAACCGAAGACCTTGGAATAAAAATATAATTCGCTGTTCAAAGCGCTTTTGATAGTTTCAGCCCGGCGGAAACCGTGCTGTTCACCCTCGAAGGGAATATAAGCCACTGGCAAACCCTTGGCCTGTAAAGCCTCCAGCATCATCTCCGCCTGGTTTGGGGGGACCACTTCGTCCTCGAGTCCCTGGAACAATATCAAGGGACAAGAGAGTAGATGGGTATAATGTATGGGCGAACGTTGACGATAGATATCCGCTCTATCTGGATAGGGCCCTACGAGTCGGTCTAGATATCTGGCCTCGAATTTGTGGGTTTCCTTTGCCAGGGCTTCAAGATCGCTAATTCCGTAGTAACTGGCCCCAGCTTTGAAAGTGTGACGGAAGGTTAGAGCACAGAGGGTGGTATACCCTCCGGCACTGCTGCCACGAATGGCAAGCCGTTCGCCATCAACCAAGCCCTGCTCTGCTAAAAAGCGTGCACCATTGACACAGTCGTCAACATCGACAATTCCCCATTGCCCTTCCAAGCGCTGCCGATAAGAGCGGCCATAACCGCTGCTGCCCCCATAGTTTACATCCAACACCGCAAAACCTCTGCTGGTCCAGTACTGAATGTCCCAGGCGAGAGAGGTCGAGGTAGCGGAGGTGGGGCCTCCGTGAATCTTGGTCAGCATTGGTGGCCTCTCCTCCGCTTCCGGTTGGTAGTCGCAATTTTGAGGCGGATAAAAGAAAGCATATGAAGTTTTTCCATTTTTAGATGGAAATTCAACGGCTTGTGGAGTAGATACATAGCCTTTGTCTACCTTGATATCGCCCGAAGCTCGCAACTGAGCGAATTTGCCGCTTTGAAGATCAAGCCTAATGATAGAGGCCGCTTGGGTTGGTGAGCCGGCGCAGAACACTGCCTGTTTTGAGGCGACCCGCAGATTCCATATTTCGCTGAAAGGAGTTTTAATTTCCTCTAGACTGCCGTTGGAACAATTGAGGCTTGCTAGATGCCAGACTCCTTTACTGGTATAAGTACAAATGATGCGGTCTATGGACTCGAATCCATAGGTAGACATGGCAAGCAGCCATTGTGGTCTGCCGAACTCGTAATTCCTGGGACAGACCGGTTCAGTCTGGTTGTGGTGGTAGCGGTACAAGTTCCACCACTCGCTCTTATCCGAGACGAAATAGAGCACACCATCTGGTGACCACTCCGGCTGAAATATGGATTCACTTACGCCACCTGCCACCTTCAGCCTCTCGCCAATTGAACCATCGGACCTAATCTCTCCCAGCCACAGTTCGGTTCCGTCCCAGGGGAGATTGGGGTGGTTCCAGGTAAGCCAGGCCAAAGATGAACCATCAGGACTGATTCGAGGAGAACAGTAAAAATCATTCCCAGCAATTAACACCTGTTCTGCTTCATTGTCGGTGAGGCTCAGGGCAACTATAGTATTGACCGGCTCGCCTTCTTCACCGCTGTGGTCTTCCCTTACACAAAGGAGCCGCTTTCGCAATTTGTCCACTATGATGTCGCCATACCGTTTATCTCCCGGAGAGGTCAAAGAACGCGGCTCAGATTCCCCTCCTTGCATATACAATCCCTGATCGGCGAGGTTGGAGAAATAAATATTCCTCTCAGAGACCAAGAAGGCTCCACCACCATATTCATGGACCCGGGTACGGACATCAAAGGGTTTCGGAGTAAGGTCTTCTATGTTGCCACCAGGACTCCACTTCACAATGACATTGCGGCCGCCATCCGCTGGCCGCGACTCGCTCCAATACGCCTCACTACCGTCGAGAAAAATTTGTCCCAGTTTTATAGTTTCTGAGACAATTAATTCTGAGGTAACCGGGGATCTCCACGATCCACATGGGGCCATTTGCACAGTACTCATCCTGAGGTTTCTCGCAATCTAAAATACAACCTATTGATTTTAATATAAAATTTACTTATTTTATTATAAAGTACTTCAACTATAGCTGTCATTATTCCTCGATTGCCAGATTCCTCTTGGCTTGCTGGATGTCGCCCGCATTGAAAAACTCCGGGTAGTAATCCAGGGCAATTCTCTCCAAGCTCAATCCACCCTCATTGTCCAGTTTTGTGGCAATTTCCTCGTTGCCCACTCGCAGTCGCCATTGAACAAAGGGGATTATTCTTAGATAATTACCTTCAAATTCCCTCCATTTCCCAATCCTCTTTGCTTCGGCTGGACCGACGATTCTCTCGGTGTCCTCTTCGCACTTGTAGAGAAGTTCCTCCAAAGTCGGCTTGTTTCCCGTAAGATGTTTTTGTTGCTTGTCCACGTATTCGGCCAGGGCCTTCAAAATAAGCTCTCTCAAAGTGATGCCCTCAAGTGCAGCGGTGGCTTTTGCCTTGCGGTGCAACTCCCGTGGAAAGGGTCTTACGGTGTAGGCTGAGTCTGCCATTTAGTACCTCCTATGATACAGTCGATGTATTAATAGTAGGTATAGCATAGATAGTCAATATGAAAAGGTATCAGGAGTTTCCCCAAAAATATTTTAGAGACGTGGGCCACGGGGAAGCTACTCCACAACGGACATGATTCGCTCCATTTATTGGCAGGATTCCTGGTTAGTGAGCACCATATCTTCATGCTGGCCCTCGCAAGGCTGAGAGAGTGAAGATCGGTTGCTCAGATGTTCGTTGTTTCGCAGCT
>JARRNM010000019.1:0-55762 GCA_037384945.1 Deltaproteobacteria bacterium | reverse complement strand
GGGAACCAAGTCCGCCCATGACCATGAGAATGGCGGTCATAGTGGCGAACTCCTTAATCCGAAACCACTCTGCCAGTATTTTCATGGTAGGCACGAAAAGCATGGCGACGCCCAGTCCTACAAGGGTGCGGCCAGCCAGGGCCAAGGGCACAGATTGAGCCATGCCTAGCATAACGGAGCCGATAAAGGCCACAATGAAAAACAGAGAAATGGAGCGTCTGGGGCCCCATGAATCCGAGAGAAGACCGGCGGGAAGTTGCATCAGGGCATAGGGATAAAAATAGGCCGAACTCAGCAGACCGAGGAGGGCGCCGGAGGCCTGGAGGTCATCCATCATGTCCACGGCTACTACCGCAGGGCAGAGACGGTGGAAATAAACCAAGACATAGCTGAATGCAAGAATCCAGAAGATAAGCCAGCGGTACCTTAATGCCTTATTCAAGGGATCAGACTTCCGAGTCAACCTTTCCCCCTGCTATACATTGAACTCTTTCAATGATGGGCCATAGGCAGAAAAGAAAGGGACTTAGATGTAGCCTCTAAGTCCCTGGATTCGCTGGAGCGGGAGACGGGTTTCGAACCCGCAACCCTCAGCTTGGAAGGCTGATGCTCTGCCAATTGAGCTACTCCCGCCTTGCTATATTGTAGAGCCATCTTATAGCACGGCAGCAAGCGTCAGATCAATAACGAAATGGCGGGTGGAAACCACAGAGAAATTGGAGATTTTAGAATTAAGATTGTAGATTGACGAAAGCTGCAATCTGCAATTTTATTTCTCTGTGGTTTACTTTGAAGGGGCTCTGGCCTATCCGTCCTGCTTCTTGCAACCGCAAAAGATCTTGACAGTGAATCAGCTAACTGTTAGTAATGATTGAAAAGGCGGCATGGCCAAGTGGCTAAGGCAACGGTCTGCAAAACCGTTATTCCCCGGTTCGAATCCGGGTGCCGCCTCCAATGAACTCAAGGGGTTAGGTAAGCTAGAACCTAACCCCTTTTCACTAGATACTACCTTGGTTGGCTGCAGATTTGTGGCGTCAGAAGGGCGAACAATGGAAAACGACGGGTCCTTTGACCCTGGCCTGCCGGACCCCGTCCAACCCGAGCTTTCGGCGAGGGGATTATTAAAGGGGTTCCTGGAGACAGCAAAGGCAATACTTTTGAGCCCTCGTAAATTCTTCCCGAGCATGCCGGTGGAGGGTGGCCTGGTAGGACCCTATGTCTTTTTCCTTTTCTGCAGCACCCTTTCATTTGTTATCTCCATTTGCCTTACCCTGGCCATGGCAGGGGGTATTTCTCCCTGGGTTTTGTTGGTGATGTTTGTGGCGATATGGATGCCCTTTGTCAGTGCTGCAGTTCTTAACTTCCTTTTCACCAAATTGTTGCGCTCTGGTGGGACATACGAGGCTACTTTCAGGGTGATCTGCTATGCTAGTGCAGTCAACCTTTTCGCCTGGATTCCGGCTTTCCTGGTGATTCTCCTCTTTCAGTGCTACGAAATTTACCTCTCTGCTCTGGGACTGAGCATTGTTCATAAAACCAGCATTGGACAGGCTCTGCTGGTAGTTATAGGTGCATTGCTCACGATTTCTGTTATTATAAGCTTATTAGTACAGGTATTTTTTCCCTTCTGAGATTCCATGGCCTCGTGTATTTCCAGGGGATATATCCAATGAGCAACTCAAGCGGCTAGGCCGAAATGGTTGCAATTAGGAGGCAATGATGAAGTGGACTATAGAGGGCAGGGAGCTAATACTCTTGCAGGGTGATATTACCGAGATGGATACAGATGCCATAGTTAACGCGGCCAACCAGAATCTGGTTCTGGGTGCAGGTGTGGCTGGAGCTATACGCCACAAGGGCGGCCCCAGCATTCAGGAGCAATGTAACCTCATAGGTGGTGCTGCGGTGGGGGGAGCTGCGATAACCACCGGAGGAAACCTTAAGGCGAGCTTCGTGATCCACGCAGTAGGTCCACGTATGGGGGAAGGTGATGAGGATAAGAAATTAGCGGATGCTACCCGGAATAGTTTGAATATCGCCAAAGAGAAGGGATTGTCGAGCATAGCCTTCCCGGCAATTAGCACGGGAATATTTGGTTTTCCCAAAGAGCGCTGCGCCAGGATCATGCTGACAACTGTGGTTGCAACCCTGAAAGAAGAGGAGACCTCCCTGGAAGAAGTAGTTTTTTGCCTCTGGGGCGAGGAGTCGCTGAAGATTTTCGAGGAGACTGCAAAGAAGATCCTCGGTGCCTAGTGCTTAGTGCCTACTTATCCAAGGCCCGTGAGCTGGAGGAATTTCTCTTTGGAGATTAATGAGACTGCTTCACCGATACTAAATATCAGCGATGACTCTGTATTGGGTTCGAATACTTTACCCACCTGGATCACTGGATCTCTGAGCCAAAGGAAGTAGTCCTCGAAAAAACAAATTAGCAAATCTACACTTTCGGTTTCAGCCAACATCTCAGCAAATTGTAGGTTTCTAATAAAAGCTCGTCCCCTTATCTGTTTTTTCCTTTTTTTATCCGACCACACTTCGAAAGTGGCATCTCTGAGCGGCAACCGGCTGGAGTTCGTATCAGCATCCACCAGGTAAGCCTGGTCAACCTCGTACAGTCCTTCTGGCAAGTTGATCATCGTCGTAAATCTCCTTGAGTCTTTGGTCTCTAACCGTTTATTCTATATACATGGCCGTGGCTGGGCAATGGTATACTTATCAGGACTTTCCCTAAAAATGTTCTAGAGACATAGGCCACGGGGAAGCTACTCCACAACGGACATGATTCGCTCCATCTATTGGCAGGGTTCCTGCTCAGTGAGCACCATATCTTCATGCAGACCCTCGTTAGGCTGAGAGAGTGAAGATCGGTTGCTCAGATGTTCGTTGTTTCGCAGCTTCCCCTTTTGGGCTTTGCTGATGTCTATTCCTAACGAGGAGGTGACAGGGGGAACTCTGCAGAAGAGCTTTCCCTGTCTTAGGGCAAAGGCGGCTGGGTACACCCGGGCTAGAAGTGAGCCCCGGCCTCCGGCCCATAGGGGCCTACGCCCCGGAGTGAACGACAGAAGAGACATTAGCAAAGGCCATTTTCATTTACTCACAAGTGCACACTGCCAACTGAACAGAGAGTATAAGAATGGTCTGCTTATTATTGGGGGAACTCCTGTATACTTATGTCTGCCGGCAGCGGGGGAGTACTAGACCTTTAGGGCAGACACATTTCCCCCAAACACCTCTTGGATAATTCCAAGCAAAAAACCGTGTATAGACGGATTTCCAGCAATCACGTCTCCAACCCAGATGTGATTTTCCCCACCGCTGAAATCAGTGATATGTCCTCCAGCTTCCTTTACCAAGAGGTGACCAGCGGCGATATCCCAGGGGCTAAGGCCAATTTCCCAAAAGCCCTCGCAGCGGCCGCAGGCCACATAAGCCAGATCGAGGGCTGCCGAGCCACCTCGACGGATATCGCTTACGTTGGTAAATACATGAGTGAATGCTTCCAGATAACGTGATAAAAGAGCTCTCTCCCTCCAGGGAAAAGCTGTGGCCACCAGGGCCTCAGTTCTAGTCCGGCGGGAAGAGACTCGAATAGATCTTCCGTTGAGGCTGGCACCTTGGCCTTCCTGAGCGAAGAACAGCTCTTCGCGGCATGGATCGTAAACCGCGGCCAGGACGATAGATTTTCTATATTCCACGGCCACGCTCACTGCAAACACGGGGAAACCGTGGATGAAGTTTGTGGTGCCGTCCAGTGGGTCTACCAGCCAGCGGAACAGATTCCGGCTTGGACTCCTCTTGTCCTCTTCGGCCAGTATGTCATGATCAGGATGACGGCTGTGGATGAGCTTGACAATGACTTCCTGTGCTGCCAAGTCAGCCTCAGTGACGTAGTCGAACTTACCCTTTGCTCTTACCTGTAGCCTATCAAGATTTCTGTGATAATCGAGAAGAACAGCACCGGCCTCTCTTACGCATTTTACAGCCGTTTCCACCAGTTCCTTCTTCATGATTTCCCCCTAATCCGGATATTTCACCACAGGTACTGGCTAAGTTAAACAACCGATCTAGATATTGGTGGGCAGCATACTACTTTAGGACGCTCAAGTTGACAAACCTTTTCATTCTAAGCTAGGAAATAAGGTCACGCGGTCAGGCCAGCCTTCCATGGCTTCACAGGTAAGGCTGACGGGCTGTCTTGGAGTACTGGAGCTCCCATATTTCAGATTGTAGATTGCGGATTTTAGGACCTAATACTCTCAACTTAGTTAGATCTAAAATCTCAAATCTTCAATCTAAAATTGCTTGACTCCACCACACCATTCCTTCAAGTGTAAATGTTCAATGATCTTGATCTATTCCAAAATAATGTGGTAGAGTTCTGCCACTGGGTGGAGGGATTTAATCGGCCATGATTGTATTTGATCTACGATGCAGGGAAGATCATCGATTCGAAGGTTGGCTGGACAAGATTTGGTGACGTGGAAAGTCAGTTGGCGCAGGGACAGATCGCTTGTCCTAGCTGCGGAGAGATTAGGCCACGGAGAAGAACGCAGCATTAGGGGAGTAAACACGGAATCAGAGGAAGACATGCTCGAAAAGGGGGTGTTCCTTTTGTAAAAATTCCCATGCCCCGAGAAATGGATAGCTGAGTTCTCATGGTAGGAAGACTATAGAATTATTCACTTATCTCGTTAGAATGGAAGCGCACAGGCTGATTTATGGAGAGAGTTCTCCTGCTCAATGCCACCTATGAACCCCTTAGAGTAATCTCCTGGAAAAGGGCGATAACTCTTCTCACTTTGGACAAAGTAGAGGTTCTCGAGACCTATGATCGTGAGGTAAGGTCCGTGACCCTGGCTATCAGACTGCCAGCTGTGGTTAGGCTCTTGAACCTGGTTCGCTTCCGGAAACATACGATCCGTTTTTCTAGGGAAAACATATATATTCGGGACAGATACAAATGCCAATATTGTGGCGGGAAAAAGGACGCCCGTGATCTCACTTACGACCATGTCATACCCAAGGCGATGGGAGGCAAAACGGCCTGGGAGAACATCGTGACTTGCTGTCTGCCATGCAACAAGAAAAAGGGGGGGCGTACGCCGGCCCAGGCAAGGATGAGTTTGATTGGTCAGGCCAAGAGACCAAGCTGGCATCCCATGTTAATGATAACCCTAAGAATTTCCAATACACCAGATTTGTGGCGCAACTATCTCTTTTATCATTCAGCCTGAGGGGGTGGCGGGACTCCTACAATGATTATCGACTGTCATACCCATATTTTCCCACCTTCCATGCGCGATAATCGTGAACCTCTGATCAAGGCAGATCCGGCATTTCGATTACTCTATGATTCTGCTAAGGCAAAGTTGGTTGGTGCTGCTGCCTTGGTTGAGCAGATGGATCGCTCTAAGGTGGACAAGACTGTTGTCTTTGGATTCCCCTGGAATGATCCGGAACTCATGCGACGCCATAATGACTATGTCGGAGAGGCTGCAAGCCGTTTTCCGGATAGACTGCTGCCTTTTGTGTGCGTGAATCCCAAAGTCGCTCAAGCAGCAGAGGAGGTGGAGCGCTGTTTGGCCGCAGGCATGAGAGGGGTGGGCGAGTTGGCCTTTTACACGGAGGTTCTGGATGCCAGTGTGGTGGAAGTTTTACGGCCCATTGCCTCTAGCTCTCGCCAATACGGGGTTCCCCTGATGATTCACACCAACGAGAGGGTGGGGCATTGGTACCCAGGGAAGTCGGAAGCGTCCCTAAAGGTTATCTACGAAATAATCCGCGGTTTTCCTCAGAATCGATTCATTCTCTGTCATTGGGGCGGAGGCCTTTTCTTTTACGAACTCCTGAAGAGAGAAGCACGTGAGGTTCTGGCACAAGTTGCCTACGATACTGCAGCCTCCCCATTCCTTTATGATCCCACAATTTACCATGTTGCCGTGAAGATCGTTGGTGCCCAAAGAGTACTGTTTGGAAGCGACTATCCCCTTATTCTGCCTGAACGCTATTTTGAAGAGATGACCGCCGCAGGTTTGAGCGAAGAGGATCAAGTCTGGATCAAAGGGCGTTCAGCTGGCAAATGGCTTAATCTTCGAGACGATTAGGGTCCATCCATAAATAATCCAACACCATTTTTGGTTACTCCGTTGTTAAGAATTGCACGGAAATGAGTTGGTTTGCCTTTGAAAGCTGATCAGACTCGCGAAGTGATTTGCCGGGATATTTAAGGGAGATAAACTCAATGGAATCCTTGAAAAGCAGTCTAAAAAAAGCACTGGAATCGGAACTGACCAAGATTCCCAAGCCCTTTCGATATGGGCCGGTAATTCATCAAACAATCAAATGTTTTCTGTACACTATGGTCAAAGAGGCCGATCTCTGGCCAATCCCGGATTTTAAACCTCCTAGGATGCGGGACGGATTTCTCGATCTAATCGGAGTTGACTCAGAAGCTAGGGTAAAATGCGCTTTTGCCATCGGCTCGGTAGTGGAACTCAGAGCAGTTAAAAGCCTGGAAGCCTTGGATGCGAAGGAGAAATGGGTTATCACCTTTTCTACTTTGGACAAAAAAGTCGGGGAGTCCACTTTCTTTCTCAAACCGGGTATAGAGCATCTTCATTTGGAACAAAAGTAGATAATACTAGCAGAAATTGGAGCAATGGGTCGGAGAAAGCTGACCATAATCTTCCCGTGGAACTGTAAGTTATCCGGCAGGATAGAGACTTTGTTAAAATATTGACAAGCTGAAAATAAAGGTTTTTCTCCTTGACTTTAGCGGTTGTTTATGAAATACAGAGACAATATGCGCCCGTTTAAAAATGTCTTTTCTTAGAGTTCTGTACAACTTCCTCATAAACGTTTATTGGTCTTTTTAACATTCGGTGAGTTTGGAAGAAATGGTATACCGACTCAGGCGGAGTATCCTACTCTTAATAGGGCGCAAGCGCTAAATCGGCGCTAACATAATTGCAGCGAGAGGAGGTGATAATAAGGTCCGTCAAGAGCAGGCGGCCATTTTTGGGCTGCCGGTCGCTTGGTGCTATCTCCTCTACGAGGTTCCAGCTTATTTGCTCGAGAGGTAGCGGAAACAGATCTCGCTTCTTAAACTGGTCTTTTACAATCATTATGAGATATCGTTAATGGCGGGTCGAGCCTCAGGCTGGGTTCGCTAGGCCATGGAAGAAGACACCGCGAAGCGATAGGCCCGATCGGTCTATGTGGTCTCGCGGATGCTTTGTGAGCCATACCCTGGTCTTCCATGAGCCTATCTTCTTCCTTACCCCAAAATGGTTTTATTCCTGGCTTCAATTCAATTCATCTGTGAGGCGCAGGAAGTTAATACCAGACACAGGGCGAGAAAT
The DNA here is from genome assembly GCA_037384945.1 of Deltaproteobacteria bacterium. Taxonomy (GTDB): domain Bacteria; phylum Desulfobacterota; class Syntrophobacteria; order BM002; family BM002; genus BM002. The sequence goes on along the minus strand of JARRNM010000019.1, from coordinate 48,401 downwards.
GGAGCTACCACCGCGAAAAGGGATGAGGGGATTGTACCAGAGATGAAAATGGACTCATAAAATGTAAGGAGGAAACATTATGGCAGAAGCAAAAGAACCCTCCACCGCATGGCGTGTCGTCTTTGCGGGAACGACCATCAACCTTTGTCTGGGATGCCTCTATGCTTGGAGTGTTTGGTTGAAGTATCTCACCGACGCCGACTATATGGCGGCCCATGGTTGGACAGTCCTCACGGCGGAGCAAGCAGCAAATCCCGCCTCCCTGTGCATGCTCATTTTCGGTTTGATGATGTTTCCTGGCGGTCGAATTCAGGACAAGATGGGTCCGAAGGTGGCTGCTGCCATTAGCGCCATCTTTATGTGCCTGGGTCTGATCGTCGCCGGGGTGGCCAAGAACTATGCCGGCATCGTCATCGGCTATGGCATTGGCGGCGGCATCGGCATGGGTGTTGGTTACGCGGCACCGACCCCGGCGGCGCTGAAGTGGTTCGGTCCCCATCGCCGCGGTCTGATTGCCGGACTAGTGGTGAGCGGCTACGGCGGTGCAGCGTTCTATGTGGCGCCCCTGGCTCGTTGGTTAATTACCGCCTATGGCATTACCACCTCATTTGTGGTGCTGGGTATCGCTTACGGCATCATTATCTTCGCGGCCGGTATGTTGCTGGCCTGGCCGGAGCCCGGTTACGTGGTGCCCATACCTGAAGAGGTGAAGGCAAAAATGGCGGAAGCCGGGGCCAAGGCTACCTCAATTGACTGGGCGCCGAGTGAAATTCTCAAGACCTGGCAAGTTTATGCCCTGATTGCCTTGTTCTGCTTGAACACCCAGGCGGGAATTCTCATCATCGGCCATGCCGCCAAGATGGTTAAACCCATGCTGGCCTCCGGTTACATCCTGGTTGCCTTTGGTGGTCTGCTGAACGCCTGTGGTCGTATCGGCACCGGCAAATACTCCGATGTCATCGGTAGAGACAGGGCTTACATAGTGAACGCCGCAGCGGCGGCCATCTGTATGTTCGCCTTGCCGGCGATCATCAACTCCAAGAGCCTGGTTCTCGCCTTTGTGGCCTGCGGTATCGCCTACTGGGTGTACGGCGGAGGTCTCTCCCTGATGCCCTCTTACTGCGGCGACTTCTACGGCCTGAAGAACTTCGGCATGAACTATGCGATTGTCTTTGTCGGCTGGGCCCTGGGTGCCTTCATGCCCAAACTGGGCGGTCGAATCAGGGATTTTTTGGGGGAACGGGTGCAGGTTTGCCAGAGGGAGGGGCGAGGGGAAAGATGCCATCGCTTTGCAGTGGATTTTTTTAACCCATTTCCAGCAGCTCGCTAAAAAACCTGCGCATCCAGGACTCGACCTTGGAGTGGACGAATCCTCTGGAGAGGAGGGGTACGAGAATCAGGAGGAACAGGAAGTAGTAAGGCACGAGCATGTAATTGAGAAATACCACCGCGCTGACAATAATCAACGATATGATAAGGTCTCCGGCCATCGAACTGAGATCCAGGACCTTTTTTTCCATGTATTCAACAAGTTCTGTCTGATTGATCAATACCCTTTGGCCTTTGACTCTGTAATGCATAGTAAATATTTCCCTTTCTCGAGTGAATGAGGCAGCGGCCGGAAGTGCACCACAGGTATCCGGGCTAGAAGGCACGGCTGCGTTCAACTGGTTGAGTTATGCTACAATACAGAAAAAGAGCTGATGCTGTCAATTGGTGTCAGATGAAATAGCGGTGGGGGGTAGTCGATGGACAAGAGAAAGGCCCTAATCATTGCTTCTCCGAAGGAACCAACTGGGGAATTGAATCAAATGCTGGAGGAGGGTGGCTATCAAGTGATGGTCGCGGTCAACGGCGACGAAGCCGTCAGCTTGGCAGAACAACAACTCCCTGAGGTCATTCTTCTTGAGATCCAGAGCCCCGATCTCAAAGGGCTCGAGGTCCTCCGGCGTTTGAAGAAAAGAGGCACTACTGCCTCTCTGCCCGTTATTGTTCTACTGGAAAAATTCGACGAGGAATACGTGGCTCAGGGGCTGCAGATGGGGGCAGCGGAGTACCTGGTGAAGCCTTTTATTCGGGAGATAGTCCTGCGGCGGGTTGGGGTGTTGGCCAGGGTCCTCCTGAAGGAGAAGAGCCAGCGGGAGGTCCTCGAAAGGTATAAGGGATTCTTCGATGGTGAACAACACGGACTGTTTCTAAGTACGCCAGAGGGGCGATTTCTGGATGTGAATCAGAACCTGGTGAAGCTACTGGGTTACGAGAGCAGAGATGAGCTGCTGAAAGTAGACATCAAGGAGGATATCTACTGGGATGCAAAAGATCGCGAACGCTTTCAGCAGATCATTGAGACCCAGGGCTACATTAAGAATTTCAAGGTAAATTTCAAGCGTAAAGATGGCCAGAGGATCACCATGCTGCTCGACGGCCAGGTGGTCCGCGACGAAAAGGGGAAAATAATTGGCTACCAGGGTGATAGTATGGACATATCGGACCGGGCCGAAACCACGGAATCGTTGCCCCTACGTCCGGATACACAGCGGTTTCTCGGCAGATTCCTCAAGCATCTGGTTCCGAAAGTTATACCTTTCGGTGGTGATTTTTTCTCTTTGATGAAGATGACCGAACTGATTGGCGAGCGCTACGAAAAGATTAAGCGCTTAGGTCTGGGAAGTTTCGGTGAAGTTTGGAAGGTACGGGATATCTACCGGCAAGGCCGGGCCCCTTTTTATGTGGCCAAGATCCCGAGAAGTAAAAAACTCAATAATCAGTTTCGCAAAGAAGCACATATTTGCCAGAAGCTGGCGGGCCATCCCAATGCGGTCAAACTCATCGACGTTGTGGAAGAGAGGGGCCGGGTGGTACTGGTGCAAGAATTTGTACGGGGCCGATCGCTCAAAGAATTCATGGAATCTTCTTTGAGTGAAGCTCAGAAGGAGAGCATCGTTATTCAGTTAGTTGACATTGTGGCCTATGCTCATGAGCAGCGGATTATGCACCGGGACATCAAGCCGGAGAATATCCTGATCAAGAGAGATGGTTTGGTGAAGCTTTTGGATTACGGAGTGGCCAAAGAGCTGAAGGATCAGGACATGAGCAGCACCATGGTGGGCTCCAGGCCCTTCATGGCACCAGAGCAGATTATGGGTGAGAGTCAGATCGCCAGCGATGTCTGGGCACTGGGAGTGATAATCTACGCCGTCTATACAGAATACCTTCCCTTCTATCACGAAAACGAGAAAGTCCTGATGGATATCATCCTTTCTGGCGAACCGGAACCGCCCAGAAAAATTGAGCCCGAAATTCCCGTGGAGCTCGAAAGCATCATTTTGAAATGTCTGACGAAAAATATCAAAGAGCGGTTTGCTGACGCAGGCGAACTGAAAGCCTCCCTCCTGGAGAAGTTTCCCCACTTTGGCGATAGGCTACCGTCCAAAAGCTGATCTTGCCTGGTGAAGGTCTAGCCCGGATATTTCATGAATTCACGCCCTGGCGTGACTACGACCATGGATATGGCCGTCCTTCCTGCCGTCCTCGAATGTCGGCTCCTGCGACGTACCGTTCAGGTACGCCTCGGAACCAATCCCGCGGTACCGCGGGACGGTTGTCAGGTGGCACGGCCGTCTTCCTGGTCTCGCGACGGCAATTCATGAAATATCCGGGCTAGAAGGATGAGCTGGCGCAAAATCGCATAATCGCTCCATAAAGTGGTTGGGTGATGGGATGAAGGATTGCCACATCCGTGAACCGTGCCAGGGCGGCGATGGTCAGCAGGATGAAAGGGCCGAGCCTGGCATACCAGCGCCACAGCGCATGGTGTCGTGGTGGGACGAAGGCATAGAGGATCCTGGAGGCGGCGAGGGGTGGGTTGGGTACCAGCAGATTATAAACGAAGACGTTGGCGTTCAGCGCCATAACCACGTAGAATGCCCGAGAGGTCCAGAGGATGTCACTGACAGTGGAGATGGAGACCGCAACCAGGAGGTTGGTAAAGGCGCTCATGTAAGCAGTTACCAGCCAGGCAATCCTGGGATGCTTCAACTGGCTGTCATCAACCTTTATCACCTTTGCCCAGCCGAAACCGTCGAGAAAGAAAACCAGTATGGCAATGGGGTCCAGGTGAGCGAAAAAATTCAAGTTAACTTTAGGTTTCTCTTCCTCCTGCCCCTCCGGGGTAAGGCCAAAGAGATCAAGAGTCAACCCCTGGACGGCACCTTGGGCGGTGATGGCAAAAAGGATGCCCACGCAATAGTAGATAATTTCAGGAATGGTAAACTTGGTCAGAAGCATGGCTGTCTGTTAAGGTTGGTTTAGATACGGAGGCACCCTAGCAGCATAGATGCCGGGTGTCAATATGTGGCTTTACTTGTATGAGAAGGGGTAATGCTGGGAGCTGAAAAAACTGACCAGGGACTAAACCCAAATGCGAAGCCCAGGAGTTTCGATGAGTACTCCTCGCATCAAATCCTGAAGTAAAAAACATCAGCGTACCAATTCCCACCAGCAACAGCAATAGGAGAAAGAATCCGAAGAGATTTCTGGCTGCAGTGTCCTCCTGGTTGCTGCCGACATCGGTTGCGGCCAGAGTGGTTTGGCATCTGGGCAAAGGAACTCCGGTTACTGGTCGCATGTATCGCCTCTCGGTCCTTTTGATACCTTCCAAGTAAGGACCATCATGGTCACCCTGCAACCCTGAGTGGGATATCCGTCCTATCCACTCACAACCGTTTTCTCTGCTATAAGGCAAGGGGAGGGGGGGATTTATCCCCGTCGGCTCTGTCCAGCTGAGCTGGCGAGGGTTGTGGGCGAATCCTTTCTGGAGGGCTAGACTCATTTCCGAGGAGCCGATCGAAACCCTCGGTGACCAGATACCTAAAGAGCCCTACCCGGGGCTCATTGCAGTAAACCAGACCTCAGACATCACCCGAGCCGTAATCCCCGACGATTTGACCTCCCCTGGCTGTACAGGTGGCCAACTCCAGCGGGCCAAACCATCCTCCCCAGACACCCACCAGAAGAATCAGGGGGACAAGAAGTAAGATCAGGAGAATGTTACGAATTTTTGTACTGCTCAACTTCATATCTTTGATTCCTCGTACTCCACTGTCCTTGCTACCAGATGTTTTGGGAAGCACAATCAGGCTGAGAATTGCAAAACTAGGCACTATTATAACCAGAGTTTGAGCTAACAGGCTACCGCATCGACCCTTTTTCGCCTTTAATGAGTGTCCATCCGGAAATTCCTTAATGTCATTCTGAGCCCTTCGCCGAGACCTGTCGACGAGCTCAGGTCGAGTCGCTCAGGACAAGCTCCGCGAAGAATCTCTGCGGTCGGGCTAGCCATGAGATTCTTCGTCGTCCCGCTGTTAGCGGGACTCCTCAGAATGACATCCAGAAACATGGTTTCCGGATGGGCACTCATTAGATAAATGCAAGACCTGTCCCAGTTTATTTTTTGCTCTGGCTATGGCACCCGTGAACTGCGATGCTTAAGATTAAGTTTATGACTGATATGCTGGCAGGAATTTTGCGAACTCTGTCAAGTATAACGACTAGAGCAGGCTTTTATACCGGAAGACAAAAAACAATCTGAGAGGCAGCCCTTTTGGGCTTTTGCAGAAAGACAGTGAGTTATGAAAATAAAGACCCTTGGAATATTGTTGTGTTTCTGGCTGGGTACGGCGACGGCCTGGGGCAATGACGCTTTACATTACTATAATCTTGGCGAAAAGAGTTCTATAGATTCCAGAAAAATTGACTACTTCAACAAAGCCTTGCAGCTGAACCCAAATCTGGTGGAAGCTTACGAGAAGCGGGCAATTCTCTACTACTTTCAGCGTCGATATGAGCGGGCCATTGAAGACTACACCCGTGTCCTCGCCCTATGGCCAGATAATCTGGAGGCTTACCGCATTAGGGGCATGGCTTTCCTCAAAAAGGGAGAGTTTGACTTGGCGATCAGCGATTTTGATCATGCTCTTGAACTGGACCCCAAATTGGTGAGCGCTTACAGTTATCGGGCGGAGGCCTATCGTCTCAAAGGAATGAAGGAAAGGGCCATCCGCGATGCTAGTAGGGCGATCAACCTCAAGGGAGGAGATTTGCGGGCGCTAGCCAATGCCTATTCAACCCGTGCCAAGACCTACCAGCAGCTCGGAAAAGAGGATTTGGCTGAAGCTGACTTTAAAAAGTCCTATGAACTGGATCCCCGCTTCGCCATACTTCGCTATTTCTATGGGACCTTCAGACTCGAAGACGTGCATCGTATGGGTCTTGTCGGTATAATTGGTCTACTGTTTGTGGGAATCTTTAGGCTGAGCTTGCCGGCTCCACGGAAAAAAGGCCAGGATCAGTAGCTGCGAGACCCATTCTTTAGAATACCTTTGCTTTCTTGAGCCAGCCGGAAGTGAGGTGGAACTAAAAGGTATACAGGGCGCCTATATCGCATACCATCAAAACCACATCCGTATTGCGGCCGCGAAGGTCTTTTACCAGGTCCTCAATGACAGCTTTGCTGGAAAACCCGGCCTTTCTGAAAACGGCTATAGCCGCCGGAACAGTGAGGGGAAGTTCAGCCCACAGCTTTTCTAGACCAAATTCGGCGGCCAGTTCCACGATCTCGTGTATCAGAAGGGTTCCGAGGCCTTTGGCATGATACTCCGGCGCCACTACTATCCGAACGGTGCCGATGTGTCGCTTCCAGCCGTAGGGAATACGGTGGAGGGAAACATCGCCAACAATACGTTCACCTACGTGGGCAATAATAGGGAAGGCCCGTTTATAATCGATGTTTTGGGTCCACGAGTCAATGACTTTTTCATCAGTAACATCATGGCGCAGATAAAGACGCAGCTCTTCAGGCAGTGACTGAAAAAACTTGATGAGGGCTTGACGGTCCTCAGCCACTAAGGGCCGGAGAAGAACAACGGTGCCGTCCTTTAATTTGCACTCTTTCTGGAAAGTGTTCGACATGACTCCTCCCCCTGGACGGATACAAGTTACACGCCCGTTGCCAGCCTCTCGGCCAGGTATTCTGGCAAACGAGCCTCACGGATTTTGGCTTGTGCCGAGTGCAGATCGTAAGCAACAGATCTAAAGAGGATGCTCTCAGGCTCATTGGCAAAAATGAGGTATGAGGCTTTCCATTGCCCATTACGAGGCTGGCCAACACTACCGGGATTGATTAAGTACATATGTTCCGGATCCAGCAGCAGGTCGTTTTCGCCGGGTTCAAGACTTGATACCTTCCCCCGCACATCCCTCTGCCACACAGCACGATGGTGGGTGTGACCAAAAAAACCGATCCGCACTCCAGGTGTTTTCTTACGCATATAATTGAAGGCCTTTTTGGCCTGAAAGAGATAGGAGAGATAAGCGTCAGGATTTCCAGGACCACCGTGAAAGAAGAGGTATTTATCCCAGAGCACCCTGGTGTGCTCCAGTTTTTGCAGGAACTGCTTATGCTCGGGAGTTAGGGTCTTGGCAGACCAGACCACGGCCTGATAGGCCAAAATATTGAATATCTCGGCAAATTTCAGTTCCGTAACAGCGCGGTCATGATTCCCCAGGATACTTGTAATCTGCCGTTGCTGGACCAGTTCCACGCATTCATTGGGGCTGGCATTATAACCAACCAAATCACCGAGATTTACCACAGGCGATATGCTTTCTTTGTCTATTGCATCGACTACGGCCGTGAGAGCCTCGAGGTTTGCATGTACATCGGAGATGATCGCGATTCTCATGGTAACACTATTCCAGATACTGGGTGCTGGCGAAGAGCCTATGGGAGTCGGTATCTCTGCATTCAGCAATCCACAAGTCGAAATTCGCTGTCCCTCAAATAGCTATTCAGGTGCAAGATAGTTGCGGGCGCTGCCCAAGACAATCCTCGGGATATCGTTGCTGCTGTTTACCCCAAATACTGAGATATTTTTGTTTTTCACTGAGGCCTTGACAAATCGCAGGGCGCCGCTCTTTTTGCCAACGTGGACTGCAGTCACCCGGTTGCGCAGGCGAGAAAGCCTGGAGATGGTTTGATCTAAGTTGGTAATTTGCATATCGGTAATCAGAAAAATATCAGCTTCACTCGTCTCAGCCACGCCGGTGATTTCGTCGAGATCAAGAGCTGTGCCACCACCGAAATATCGGCACAGCACCCGGTAAATCAGCGAGCGGCTGCGAGTGAATGGGAGATATTCCTTTCCCCCGGCGAGAGCATCACTAAAGTTATAGACTGCCACCTCGGCGTCATGACGTAGATAGGTATCTGCCGCACAACCTCCTCCTAGCACAGCGTATGACAGATGAGTGCGGGGATCAACCATACTGCCGGAAGAGTCGATTATCACTAAGCAAGAGGGGGTTTTCTCCTTTCTGCCGTATATCTGTCCCTCCTTTCTTTGCCAAATTTGCGTAATACCGGGAAGGTACTTACCGAAACTACACCAAGGGTCCAAATCCTGAAAGGGTTGACATACCTCCCAGGGTCGATGGGAGTGGGGGTGCAGGTGTCCTGAGCCTTTCATATCCTTTCGCCGTAAGGGTAAGGCATAATTTTCAGCCAATTTCATATAATACAGCCGGTTGGCATCCACTGGGCTGCCCGCACCGTGTCCCATCCCCTCGTCTACATCCCCATCGACCTCTTGGAGCTGGCTTTGCAGATCCTCAAATATATCGGCGAATTGTTCGGGTGAATCGGCCTCTACCGCGAACTCTCGCAAGGCTTGTTCTATATCCTCTGGCGCATATTGCTGGAATCCATGCTTCCCCATGCGGGTATGTTCATCGGCAATATGGGAAGCAGATTCCTCGAGGTGCGGACGGATGCCGCGGATAAAGCGGCTCAGACTTGCCATCCATCGACCTTTGTCAAGGTAGGGAATAGTTGCCAGCCGGCTTACTGTTTCGTCCTCTTTTGAGCAACCCAGGTCTACTCCCCAGATCCTCTCATAGAGAGAGCAAATTATCTCTTCAAGTTCTGTCCGGATGCCGCTTTTGTAAAGCAGGGGTAAGGAGCTCTGCCTCTCTTTTACCGCGTGGGTGTCGGCCACTACGTCCATGAACAGGTCCGTGGCCTTGCGGGCCAGGTCTCCTTCGCCAAGGATTTCTTTGGCGCGGGCGTAAAATCTTAGATGGGTGGAGAGGTCCCAGGGACAACAGGTGTAATGGCTAATACCGTGGTCGAGCAGCGCTTCAAGAACCGCATTCGCCGGAAGAGTGCGGGACATCGTCCTGACATATTCAGGGTTGAGGATAATCTGTTTGTTGCGCATCTCCATGGCCACGGTGGAGTTATTGCTGTCGAACCGGGGCGGGGGGATTTCTGGAAAGAGATGTCTACGACGGACTTCAGGCCAGAGCTGTTCCAGCAATTGTTGCAGCTCCTTCAGCTGTTTCTCCATTTTTTCTTGCCCTGCCAAAATTGTCATCTCTCCAGTTTACCCGACTTCTAACGGAGTGCGTCCCCAGCCACCGCTTCACCGCCTTGATAGATGCAACCGGCAGTCATGCGCCCCAGACCCCGGATGCGGCCGCCAACCCAAATCTCTCCGCCCTGCATCCACTCACCAGTATTGCGGCCGCAATGCTGGTTTATGGTGACCTTACCGTCTGTCATTCCCGCACCGGTCCAATCTCCTGTAGAGCCGGTTATGCTGATCTCGCCACCTTGCAGGGCTGAACCGGTGAAGTTACCGGCATCACCTTCAAGGCGTAAAGATTTTCCATAGGGCAAGCGATAACCGAGAAAATGTAAAGTTCGCTGCATTTCTCCCAATCTAAGGACAATCTGGTCTTCAGGGGTGTGATTGCACAAAGCAGCCACATATATTCCTGCTGGCCCGGAAATCAGATAGGGAATGTCAGCCCCGCTGTCCAGGGCGTAACAGAAATCTTCAATGCTGTGGGCGTCATAGTCTATATCCCGGATTACTTCGCTGGCTGTCTTGTAGGCCTCGATTACTCTATTATGCTCCACGAACCAGACAAGGCTTTTGAGCTCCTGTTCCACTAGCTTTCCATAGCCCCCTGTTAGTTCCCCGATGATTTGATCATGGGCGGCTGCCAGTCGGTCCAGAGGCAAACCTCTTGTTTTCGAAAGAAAATCTTTGAAATCTTCAAATGGGTTAAACACTTAGCCCTCCAGGTTCAGATCCTTACGGATCTCAAAATAGATGGGGTGGTCGCCGGCCACTGGTTCCAGAGATTCTCCCCGGAAGATGCGGTATGCCGTGGCCAGAGCAGCTTTTACATGCTCAGCCTGCTCGCTGTATCGCTGAAAAACCTCGTTGGTTGCCTGGCGGGCCAGATGGATCTGCAGGGGGTCGTTGCGGCGGTCTTTCTCCAGCAACGACAGATGTGTATCCGTCCATTGAGCCCTGTGGGCCAAACAGTAGGGGCCAACGGCACGCATTTGCTCAATTCCGACTGAGGAGGCTTCAGTGAACCAGGCCAAGGCCTTAGCGTAGTTTGCCAGGGAGACGGGTAACCGGTTGGAGGCGCAGTTGCGCAGCCGATGACAGAGATACCCCGTGTAGTGGCAGCCCTCTTCACACACTTCGTTTGAACGTTTTTGCCCGTGACGATCGCAGAAAGAGAGTTCAGCAAGAAGCATCCTGGTATAAGCGTTTGCGTCCTGGTCTAACTCCATGGCAGAAATTTCTTGGCGAACTTCTTTCCTGCTGGAACGGTCCAGAGTATCAAGTTGCAGGGATTCTTTTAAATGGGCAGCGAATTCATTAGAAATGGCGGTGAGGTGAGACTCCTTCTCCCTAAGCGCTTGTTGCTTCTTTAAACCCTCTTGGAGTTTCGATTCCAGCTCGGGGTGGCGCAACAGTTTTTCCTTTTCCTGTTTCTGGCTGATCATGAAGGCATAGCTGGGACCGGGATACCTCGACTCAACCAAGATATCAAAGCGGTCCAACAATGGTGCAATGATGGTGTTGGTTCCCTGATCCTGGTAATTAGCGGTGGCAAACAGACAGTACTCGGCGTTGAGAACCATCTCATTTAGATATTCCCAGTTCCCCCGGTCAACCCCATCGAGTATCATGCTCTGCTTGGTCTCGGGCAGCCGGTTGATTTCGTCAACGATTTTGACCGGAAGTTGGACAAAATATGACCAGACAACTTCTTCCTGCCCCCTATTCAGTTTGCCAAGATCGGGTCTGCCGATTATCTTCTCTTCCGTTTGTTCGGGATGTCCTGATACCTCGCTTGCCCAAACGGTGCCTACAGGGAGTTGATACACCAGGGAGCCAACATATTCCGCAGCAGTGGTTTTCCCGAGACCGGGTTCGCCCATAATCAGGGCCTTACCGCCAGTTAGAGCAGTGATCAGGGTGAAGAGGAGGGTAGAATTGAATCGTTCTCCGCCTAGGTGGATATCAGGACGGGTGAAGTAGAGGTTAGACTGGATAAAGTCGTAAAGCCGCCTTACCGTGTGTCGATATTTTCCGTTTTCCATAATAAACTCTCCTTCAGTGCATCTACTATAGCCTCTCCGTTTGTTTAAGTAAACAATAAGGCATGGAGCATGGGGCATAGAGGAAAGCGAGACGAGCGAGACGAGAGGTCGAGCGAGACGGGGACGAAGGCCAGAGGTCCGAAGTCAGAGGACAGAGGACAGACGACAGAATTTCAGCATGCGAATTTCGGATGTGGGATGTGGGATGCGAAATACCGTTCACTGTTTACCGCTTGACGGTTTGACCATTTGACCATTTGACGAATCGACGAATCAACTAATTGTCTAATTGACTAATTGGCGCTCTGCGCTTTGCGCTAAACTTGCATTGACAGTGGAACAACTATTGAAGTACTTATGAAAGATAATAGATTTTTCGTGATTCTTGAGGTGCCGGGTAACAGGGTAAAAAAAGACACAAGGGGGTTTAGATGAAGGTTCGAGAAATCATGGTGACGGAATTGGTGACCCTGCATGTTGACGAAGAGTTATCTTTGGCGAGCGACATAATGAATTTGGCCAGAATCCGCCATCTTCCCATATTAGAGGGAGAAACCTTGGTGGGAATTATCAGTCAGCGCGACCTATTCAGGGCCTCTTTGGCTTCAGTGATGGGTTACGGCTATGCCGAGACCCGGGACCACCTCAAGACTGTTTCTATAAGAGATGCTATGGTAAAAAATGTGATCACCGTCACGCCGGATACGAATATCCTCGAAGCGGGAAGGATGATGTTGGATAGAAAATTTGGTTGTCTGCCTGTTGTGGAGGATAAACGTCTGGTTGGCATGGTGACGGAAACTGATATCCTTCGTTGCTTCCTTATGCATTACGAGGACTGCATGGCAGATAAATGATCTTCAAATCACCAAAGGAGGAAGAGCCAGTCTCTGTCAAACCAAGAGAAAAAGGATTCATGCTGCAGGTAGTCTGGCCTTAAATTTTTCCAAGGCGACCTGTTCCAAATACTGTCGATCTGAGTTTGATATTTTAGAGAATTTAACCCCGATGATGCGTGGCCGATTTGACTCGTCTTTGCTATCTGACCATACGACCACTGCTGCCAACTCCATGGGCTTCCGCTCGGGGGCTTCGATAATCATCTGAACCGGCTCGTTAAGGTCCAAATACTCCTCACAGCGTATGTGGGCACCGCCGGCACTGATATCTCTGGTTTTCCCCTCCATCAAGCCATTTTTCGTCTTCAAACGCACAGGCCACTCAACTTTTATTCTAAAAGATAAACGTCTCTGCTCGCCAATTCGAAATGCTCGCACCTCAAATCTCCTTTTACTCTTCCTTTGATTGGTAAGTGACGAAATCCGTCAGTTAGTGCCGAAAAGGCATGCCAATATTGAGCCAAGTTTTCCTACAAGTGACTTTTAAGAAGATAGGAATTTAAAAGTAATCCCAAAGAGTTATCTTTGTGTAAGAGTGTATGCCGGCGGCATATTCTACCTCTCGACATGACTTGTTGTAATCGATTATGCAAAAAATTAGCCACCTTTTGGACTCAATCTCCCTGATTAATCTTGAGCACCTGAACTTTTTTCAACCAAACAAATATTCGATTTTCCATTCGGTCCTGAGTCGAAGGATTTGATAACCAGGAAATTGTCAGTCGAAAGTCAATAGTCCATACTACTCGAAGAGCTCAGTGCAGAGGCCATAGCATTTGCCAAGCCCTCTGTTGCACTCTGAAACACAGGCAATCTGTTCACTTTCGCTGCCTTGGCACGCCATTTTACAGTCATAGTCTTTCTGGCGGCACTCGATCGAACAGCGTTGCCCTGAGATGGTTGTAAACTGTGGTGGATTGGGAAAGGAGTGCTCCGGTCCGTGGACGCAAGCCGCTGCCACCAGGATAGAGAACAGCAGCATCAATCTTTTCATAACTGTCTCCAGAAAATATTAGTTAGTGTTCATCTGGAAACTTGATATTGTCATTCTGAACCCTTCGGCAAGACCTGTCGGCGAGGAGTTCGACTGCCCTCGGCCGGGAGCAGTTCGGCCTTGAGCTCACTGCCGAAAGGCTCGGGCCGATCGGAGGCTCACTCGAAGTCCTCAGGTCGAGTCGCTCCGGATAAACTCCGCGAAGGATCTCGAGATTCTTCCTCGTCCCGCTGTTAGCGGGACTCCTCAGAATGACAACCGAAAAGCAAGTTTCCGGATGGACACCAGTTAATTTTCCTGCAAGTTCAGTAATAGATTTTCATTTCTTTGGTCTTGTGCGTTGTGTTGGCTCACAGCATTGGCAATGAATCTTTGGTTGTCTTCAGAGATGTTCAGGAAACGAACCCCCATCCCTCTAGGGGTAATGGTATCGTCCGGTCCGTATTTATTCGACCAGACCACTTCAGCCTGGGCTCCAATATCCTGCCCCGGCGCAGTTATGACCATCTCAAAGACCTCGTTTAATCTCAGGGGTCTTCTGCATCCTATGAAAACACCAGTGGAACTTATATTTAAGGTCACGCCTTCTATTACACCCGTGGACTTCTGAACTATGACCGGCCATTGAATTTTTGCTCTGGGAGCTACCCGTTGCTCATCTTTAAACATTTTCTGCCTCCCCCTTTGAGGATCACCCCTTAGACTCGAGCAAAACTGCAGGAAATATGCCAGAGCTCCTCTAGCAAAAAAGATATAATTCCTTGGGTAGAGGGAAAAAAGTAGGCGACAGCTGTCGAAAGTCTGACAACTTTAAAGCAAGCTTGTCAGTAGTCCGGCGAAGGTTCACTGAAGCTTTTGGGAACGAAAGGGGGGTCGCGGGACCGGGGCTGCTGGGAGCTTTAGATTGCTGGTGCCTGGGGCGGGAGTCGAACCCGCACGCCCACTAGGAGCAAGGGATTTTAAGTCCCTTATGTCTACCAGTTCCATCACCCAGGCACGGCAGCATATTAGCAACTGTGAATCTAGAAGTTTTGGCCCAAGTTGTCAATTAGTTGATTAGAGAAATGGGGAATTAGGGAATTAAGGAATTAGTCAACTCGTAGAAATCGTAGAAGTCATATAGGCTCAAGGGGCCAATAGCCTGCGACCAGCAGTAAACGGTGAGTGGTAAACCGTACGAGATGTTATTAGTTATAGGTTATACGTTATACGCATAAGCTCAGCCTGTAACTCGTTGACATCCGATCTCCGACCTCTGACTTCTGACTTCTGACCTCTGACTTCTGACCTCTGACTTCTGACCTCTTGCTGCTAGCTGCCTGCTGTCCGCTGCTAGATGTCTTTCCCTATGCTCCATGCCCTATGCCCTATGCTCTATGCCTTCCGCAATTCATTAGTAATCCCTCCCTAAGAGGTGAAGATTGCCGATATGGACTTGTTTCAGGCCGACGTTCTCGGCGATCTCCCGGCAACGGAGGGCATGGTTGCGGGAGGTGGTAGGAAGATCTTGCAGGTGAAAATGGGGATAGAAGGCGAGGAGACTGTAGGGAATTTCAGGGTTAAGTTCAGCCAGATAGCCTGCGATCCCTGCGACTTCCACCTCGTCTACATAGCCCGGCACCAAGAGGGTGCTGGCAATCAGGAAAGGTGGCTCCTCCGGCCTCCGTTGGTCAAGTTCGCTCAACATTTTGAAATTCTCTAGGGTCTTTCGATTGCTCACCCCGCAGAGAGCATGATGAACACTTTCATTCCATGCCTTGAGATCAATTTTTATCAATCCTCCGGAGTCATAGGATAACCTTGCCATCATACTCAGGAAGGGCTCTTGCATGGCACCATTGGTCTCCCAGCAAATCCTGAGGACACGTCCAGAGGCTTCCTGCAGGGCAAGTTTGGATGTTTTAAGGGCATGGAGAATTTGTGGGGTGGGATCTCCCCCAAAATAACAAATGCAGGTGGTATTACCTTTCACTGCCCCAGCCAATTGCTTGGCGGCTATGAGTCGAGATGAGCGAGTGCGATCTCTGAACTGGTGATTCTGACAGTAAAGACAATTGAAGGAACAGGCGTGATGGAAGACAGCCAGGTTGTTACGGCCATGTTCAGGACCGTTTGCAACAGCATATTTAGGATAACCACAGCCCGTACCACCGGGACAAACAAAATTAGCCACACAGTTTGTTGGGAGGGGGTCATAATAATAAGAAAGATTCCCCTCGTGGGGGCGCCCTCCAATTATCTTGCCGTCTACAACTCGACGGAGTCCACAAAAACCAAGGCCTCCCTCGGGGATTTTACATTGGTGCAGACAGAGGCGGCAGCTAAGTCCGGCCTCAGCTTGGGGAGGATCTTCCGGAAGACCGTAAGGTTTACGAGTACGAGAATGGACCTTCTTGATCTCAGGCCAGACTTCATCAAAGTGCGCCCGGATACAATCTGCACAGAAGCCTATTACCCTAGAGATGATTGGGCCGCTTTTGCCGCAGTGTCGGCAAGAGCCCAAGGGAGCTCTAAATAGTAATTTACCAATACCGGTCACGGTCTTCCTCTAAAAAATATCAGGTGTCGGGTTTCAGGTTTCGGGTGTCAGGTGTCAGGAAAAAAAGAGGGTAAAATCTGACGCCTAAACTTTAAAGTCTTAGCCGTTCCACTTCCCCATTACTCCAACACTCCACTACTCCATCTTATCCTTGTATTTTTTCCAAGAAAAGTTCCAGAGCCAAATCCCGAGTGTCTTCTGTTATAGAAACCAGGGTAACATCATCTCTATCTTTTATGGCTTGGATAAAACGATCACCCTTTATGGCAATGGAACCAATGACCTGGTTTTCTGCAGAAAGTGTCTTGAGAAGGGTTTCCTTGAACAGGCGAGAGAAACACTCCATTTTGCCAATCTCGTCAATCACCACTACCTGATCGGCCGCGAAGGGGATCATGGCCGGAACTGCAATCTGGTCAATATCTTCGAGATTTACGCCATATTTACCCACCCGGTAATTGCTTTTGATATTTTGATGGGCCAACAACCCTGTTTTTCCGTCAAGTGTTTCTATCAGGAAACCAACCCGATTACCTTTCTTTCTTAATTCTCGAGTGAAGAATCCGGTCGCTGGTCTTTTGATCTTCGTGACCACCATTTGGATCAAAGTGGATTTTCCGGATCGGGGCGGACCGGTAAGGAGAGTGTTCATGGCTGGTATCCCCTTTGCCTGATACTGGCTTGATTTCTCTTTGCCATTAAGGCAAAAAGATAAGGTGAAAGTCAACCCGAGAGTGATTACACTGTTATAATCGGCTACACCGAAATAACCAGCCCGGGCGCTTACGGCGAAAGCAGTTCCACGTGGGAGGAGAGTACAAGATTCAATGGACGTTAAACTGGAAAATCTTCTAGCCGACAAGACCAATCTGGAACGAATCCTCGACAGCCTTATGGAAGGAATCATCGCTCACGATATAGAAAGGAAAATCCACATCATAAATCGGGCTGCTGAGCAGATTACCGGATATGACCGGAGGGAGATTCTGGGAAAGGACTGTCACGAGGCCTTCGGAGCACCCTTCTGCGGAGGGCGTTGCTCTTTCTGCGGTGAACCGCCTAATTCTTGGACCAGTGTTGACTATCCCCTCAACATTCTCACTAAGGATGGCGATCCCCGACGTATTGAGATGTCGGTTACTGGCATGACCGATGACAGCGGTTGTTTCACCGGTGTACTTGCAGCTTTTCGCGACGTAACCGATCTGGTTGGGCTGCAAATCAGGTTAGGGAAAATCACCAGCTTCTCCGGGATCATTGGCCAAGACCACAAAATGCTCCAGGTCTTTGAACAAATAAGGGAATTAGCTACCAATGATTACCCTGTGCACATTACCGGAGAAACTGGCACTGGTAAAGAGCTGGTGGCGGCGGCAATCCATAACGAGAGTCAGCGGGGTGGGGGACCCTTCGTTCCCATAAACTGTGGTGCCCTGCCGGAAGGTGTATTGGAGAGCGAGCTTTTCGGACACGTCAAGGGCGCATTTTCGGGGGCAATTCGTGACAAGAAAGGACGCTTTGAACTGGCAAATGGGGGGACCATCTTTCTGGATGAGGTGGTGGATCTTACCAAGAGCATGCAGGTGAATCTCCTTCGTGTCCTCCAGGAGGGAACCTTTGAACGTGTGGGCGGGGAAAAGACAATCGAGGTAGATGTACGGTTGATCAGCGCCGCTAATCGCCACTTGAAAAAAGAGGTGGAAAGAAAGAACTTCCGCGAAGATCTCTTCTACAGACTCAATGTAGTGCCCATTGAGTTGCCGCCGCTCCGTGAGCGCAAGAATGATATTCCCCTGCTGGCCGAAGAGTTTTTGCGTCAGGCGAGTGAACAGGGGCAGAAAACTACCGGTCTCTCCAAACAAGCCCTTGGCGTAATGCTCGACTATCCTTGGCCTGGGAATGTGCGAGAGTTACAAAATGCCATACACTACTCTCTTTTCAAGTGCAAAGGTAAGCTGATCCGGGCTGAAGATCTGCCGCTGGAACTGAAGGAAAGTAGATCCCGCCGGGGTCCAGTTCGGAAACTCAACCCGGAGATGGTCCGGGAAGCCCTAAGAGTGACGGGCGGCAACAAGGCAAAGGCGGCCAGATATTTGGGTGTCGGCCGTGCCACCCTCTATCGTTTTTTGGAAGACTTTTCCATGTCTCATGAGACAGTTGTGTCTCAATAATCAATTTGATACAATTAATCGGTCTGTCAAATTACCTTGGATTAGATACTTATAAAATACAAATACTTATCCACAACCAACCTTATCCACTTCAAAAGTGTCTCACAAATGTCTCATGAAAATCCCACGGTGAAGGCAAGGTCCGCACTTTTCACTATGTCATAACCTATGAATATAATTATATTTAATCCAGTATTTATTACTTTGTCTTAGGTTGGCACGGATCTTGGTCTATAAAAACTAAAAGTGTTTTTGCCAGGAGGATCATTCGCCTTTACAACTAGAGGGCTTGGACAAAGTTGGAAGGGAAAATGAGTAAAAGGAGATATGAAGTCAGGGGAGCATGTCCACATTGCGCCAGCGGTACGGTTTCGGATATGAGCGCTGAAGAGTTAAAGGCTAGGACAGTTGACGGGGACAATCTCGAGATCAACTGTCCTGAGTGCATGGAGGTGCACAGAGCCAATATTACATCAGTCTGCCCTGAGTATGCTGAAGGGTGTCATCTTTAAAAGCGGGATATTAGGACATTAAAGGAGCTGACATGGCCAAGCCGGAAGAAATGTTTCAGTGTCAGATGACTAACTGCGGTTGTCTGTACGATCCGGACCGGGGAGACAGACGGGGAAAGATACCCAAAGGGACGAATTTTGCTGATTTACCCGAGGAGTGGAAATGTCCTGCCTGTGGTGCTGGAAAGAAGATGTTCAAACCCCTCAGGGGGCCTGGTTCGGTTGCCGAAGATGAATCTTAAAGCTGGGTGGTGGGCACCCTGACAAGAAAGCGAACCGTTTTGAGAGCTTGCAGCGAAACCATAGAGAGAACGCTTGATATAGTGCAAAGGATGCTGAAACTTGCCGACGAGGGTGATGCTGTGCGCGAAGATGTGGGCTGCGGCATACTCTACGCTGTTTTGCGGGATTCGGCCTATAAAATAAAGAAACTGGCCGAGGCGGAGCGGGAGGCTCATGTCAAGAAAGGCTGGTGGGGAGAAGAGATAAGGGAGGTGAAATGATGGCTACTTTTAAATGTAAAACCTGTGGTCATGAAAAAGAGGGAAGATGCAAACCGCAAAAGTGTCCGGAGTGCGGCGAAAAAAAGACCTTTGAGAAGAAAGAATAGGAGTAACGGAGAGATTTGATGCGATTGGGACCTGTTGATCTTTACAAAAGATTGCCGGCGACAAACTGTGGTGATTGTGGTCAGCCCTCTTGTCTAGCCTTTGCCGCCCAGGTGGTGGGCTATGGTTATGAAGTAAAAGACTGTCCGCACCTGGAAGAGGCTGCTCGCAAAGAAATAGAGGAGGCCCTCAAGAGACAGAGAGAAAAAGGTGTTTACGTCAAGAAAGAGAACCACAAAATAACCCGGGAGTACTTGAAAGAGAAAATCAGGAACCACGATTTCGAGGCAATTCATTCAGGGCTTGAGGTCGGCTATTCGGTAAACGATGGGGTAGAAGGTCTAATAATTCCTTACTTTGGTCGAGTCGTCACCGTGAGACATACCGGTATAATGAGAGATAAGGACGAAGAATTCGATCCCTGGGATGAGGTGCTGCTCTATAATTACATCTTTTTCTCCGGCTCAAAACCATTGAGCGGCAGGTGGGTGGGACTGGAGAGTTTCCCCAATTCCCTATCCAAGCGGGTCGCCCTTGAAGAGGGATGTCACCGTCGGATTAACCAGGTCTTTGCCGGAGCGCAAAGGGAACTGGACGCAGCATGTGGAAAACTGGGCGGTTCTCCGGTGGCGGATGGTCATAATGCAGATCTTGCCTATCGGTTTCAACCGTTACCTAAAATACCGCTTCTCCTGCTCTTTTGGGATGAAGATAAGGAAGAAGGGTTTGATTCGCAGACCAAGGTTCTTTTTGATGAGTCTGCCTTGGAATATTTGGATCTTGAAGGTTTGACCTTTGTAGCAGAAAAACTGACAGAAAATCTAATATCATTAAAAAAGGAGGAATTTGATGTCTAAGTCAGAGCAAAATTTGAGGGATGCATTTGCCGGGGAGTCTCAAGCTAATCGCAAGTATCTTGCTTTCGCCAAGAAGGCCGAGAGGGATGGATATTCTCAGGTTGCCAAACTTTTTCGCGCCGCGGCTGAGGCCGAAACCGTCCATGCCCACGCGCACTTGAAGGCTCTTGGGGAGATTGGTTCCACCACCGATAACCTCAAAGTGGCAGTGGCTGGTGAAACCCACGAGTTCAAAAACATGTATCCTGTAATGATTGAGGAAGCCAAAGAGGAGGGCAACAAAACAGCGGAGAGAAGCTTCACCTTTGCCAATGAGGTGGAGAAGATTCATGCCGAGCTTTATCAGAAGGCCTTAGACAATCTGGACAGCCTCGAAGAGGCTGACTACTATGTCTGCAGTGTATGCGGTATGACAGTTGAGAATGAACCGCCGGATAGATGTCCGGTATGTGGTGCCAAGGCCAGCGCCTTTTTCAAAGTAGACTAGGGGTTGAAAACCACTTAAGAGAAAGATTAACCCGGTGGATTCATTCCCTGGGTGCAAACAAACTAATCATGTTTATTGTGCCTGCCGCTTCCAGTAGCCTTAGATGAGGAGCCAGTCAATGCTTAGTATGGAAGATATCAGGAAAAACGGTGAAATTATGGGCTGCCTGAATTTGGAGATGAGTCCGGAGAAAGCGGTGTCCCTTTATCTGGAATGGGGGTCCTCTTGGGCCCATGGCAGGGACTTTGCCCGGTCTGCCAGCGATGTTAGCTGCTATTTCACCCTTGATGCATGGAAGACTCCGGCAAAGATAGTTCTGGTTAGGCAGAGCATGGCGGAAGATGAAATTCTGGGCGAAGTGGAAGTGCCGCCTGAGCTTCTCGCGAGGGAAGTTGCATCCTGGGGCGGCAGGAAGGGTACATATGGGATTAGTGAAGAGCTTAAAGGCTGGATTGGCAAGAAACTGGGTCTCAGCTAAAGCGGCCTTGTGGCCGTAAGTATGATTAGCCTATGGTTGCAGGCAAGCAGCTAAAGCCAGTCTCTCCTGAGAGCTGGCTCTTGCTCTTTAGGGCTTAAAATAGGAGTTTCACCAAAAATATTTTAGAGACACAGGCCAGGGGGAAGCTACTCCACAACGAACATGATTCGCGCCATCAATTGGCAGGATTACTGTTTAGTGAGCACCATATCTTCATGCAGACCCTCTCGAGGCTGAGACAGTGAAGATCGATTGCTCAGATGCTCGTTGTTTCGCAGCTTCCCCTTTTGGCCTTTGCTGATGTCTCTTCAGAGTGACCTGCCCTGTTGAATCCCACCTTCGGTGGGTCCGCGTAGCGGAATTCAACAGGGCTGACGGAAGGTCTGAGCCACTGATTTTTGGGGAAACTCCTGGCTTAATAAGTCTTGACTAGTTCTGAATGGAAAAACTATTATTTGATTACAGAAAACCTGGTCCTCCCTCCGGGCCGTAGGTCCTAGGGGCCGGAGGCTGGGCAAGGTCGAGTTTAAATGGTTTCGCTGGTCACGACGACCAGTGCTACTGGAGTATTGGAGGAACTATTATTTATGATTTCAGATTGCTGATTGCAGATCGAGGATAAATCGATTCCTCGCCACTGGGTTCTGAATTCTTAAATCTGAAATCTGAATTCTAAGATCTAAAATCGCTGGACTCCATCACTCCAGCCTACTGTCACATAAGAGAAAAACTATGGAAACCCCCTCTGGGGCTGGCTAAGTCTTTGGGACGCGGATTTTCTGCTTATTCTGGATATTTCACTGTAGACAACAGGTGGAGGTTAGGCATGAACAAAGAAGAACTGATTGCAATGTTGAATAAAGACATGGCTGATGAGCACGCAGCCATCCTGCGTTATGTGGTTCACGGCTATCTGGAGGGGGAGGACACACCCCTGGGCGCCAGCTTGCTCTCACGAGCCAGAGAAGAAATGTGGCACATGCACTGGTTGGGTATGATTGTCGGGAATCTGGGAGGGGAACCCAACCTGACGCCCGCTCCTTACCCCTTTAACCCCAAGAATCGGGCCGCCATTTTTAAATCATATGTTGATTATGAACTGAAGCTGATACCTCATTATATGGGTGAGGCTGATAAAGTGGACGATCGTCACATCAAGAGGGTCTTGCAGAGGGAGGCTTGGGAATCCGAGTACCATGCGAAAAAGTTTCAGCGAATTCTCGATAAGCTGACACCCGATCTAGCTGAGGGGCTTCCGGGAGAGGAGAACGAACTCCCGGAGGGATTTGTGGAGCGTTTGCAGGCACTGGTGGCAAGCAAATACACTGAGATGTTACAGCACATTCGTGGTTCCTGGGTTTTTCAGAAGGAAGGCATGCTTGGCTGGCAAATGATGGATTTTGCCATGACCAAGATGAAGCAGCTTGCTCATCTGGCCGAGCAAGCGGCTGAAAACGGCATCACGCCTCGCTTTGAGGCAAGCGGATTAGAAAAGAACGAATCTGTTCAAGCTGCTCTTCAAAAGGGACTTGAGGATGTGCGAGCAGCGCGGGAGAAACACCTTAAGTTCCAGGGAGAGAGTGAAACCCAGAAACACGCTGGCCTTCTGTTATCACTTGACCTGGCCCTGAAGCAGGAAGAGTATGAGGCTTCGGAGATAGAAGATTGGGCCCAGAAGAGTTGAGCTGATAAAATTGGCACAAAAGGGAAAAAGAGGTCATGGAAGGGGATAGAAGCAAGAGAAAGAGTTTGAGGGTGCCGGTCAATCTGGACGTACGCTTTGATCTGGCTGACGGGTCCACGCTTAAGGCAAAAATTATAAACCTCGGTACCGAGGGAATTTTTATCAAGTCGGCCGAGCCGCTGCACCCTGGAGAGAGGGTAAACCTGGAGTTTCTCTTGCCGGGCACTCTCAATTCAATCCAGCTGGCTGGAGAAGTATTGTATTCTCGCACTGACGAAGATGAGCAGGGCGGGGAGGCAGGATACCATGTGGCAGGTATAAAGTTCGTCGATCTTGAAGAGCCTTATCACGGGATGATCCGGGACTACACCCTAAAGATGCTCGACAACGAGGAATTGCTGCGAGACGGTGGAATCCTTCTCGTACTCGATGACCTTCGTAATCTACCCCCCGAAGACAGATTGAAGGGGTATCACATTCTGATCAAGAAGGGCTCAGGGCCGGTGCTTTAATCTATAACACCCTAAAAACCTCCAGCCACCCCTCCTTTTGAGCAGCCGCACTCTCCATAGCACTGGCTGAGCCCATTACCTTCACCAATCCGTTGTCCTTCAACGCAGCTAAAGCATGGGCAAAATTTTCGAAGTCTCCCGCTGAGGTATTGAGCACTTCTTCTCTGAATACTTGTCGATTCTCTTCGCTGTCATTGGTGAGATAGCGCACCATTGAAGTATATCCCTTGGCATCAGGAAGAAGATGCATATCTAGGTCGCCGATTGTACCGATTATACTCTTGGTGATCTCTTCACTAGTCAAGTTGCCTGACCGGAGGAATTTAGCCGTTTCGTCGAACACATCGATTGTCTTCGTGAGATTGGGGTCCCGGTAAGAAAGGAAGGTGAAGGTGCCGGAAAGGTAGTTAAAGACAGAGAAGGCACCGTAGGCTCCTCCCTGAACACGAACTTGGTCCCATAACCAGCCTGTCTTAATATAACGAGAGATCACCTGAACCGAGCCGTGCAGGTGATAGCCAAGCTGGTAGAGATTGGCCCCCTTGCCCACATAGTTCACCTGTGAGGGGATTATCATTCCTTCAAAAGGTGCTATTTGTGTAGGGGACCACTGGAATATATGGACAGGGGTAGAGGGCAACTCCTCCAAAAAGCCGCTGAGGAGCGGCTTAAGTTGGGCCCAATCATGACCGTCGCAGGTAATGTTCACTAACATGTTTTGCCGGTTAACCAGAGTTCTTTTTAGGTGTTGTAAAGTGGCGAGTACACCAGGCCAGTCTGCATCGATTTTTCGGCTGAGCTCTTTAAGAAAGAACAGATAACTCACCCCTCTCATCTGCTCTGCAGCCCAGTCGGCCTCACTGAAATGGGAGCGCAAGCGCAAATTGACCACCTGGTGCCCTTCCGGAACAAGCCTCTGTTCTTGTCGGGCTTTTTCCTCCATTACCATCTGCTGAAAACGCTCTTTATTGTCCAATTTAACGGATAGGAGAATGTCTCTTAAGATGCTCAAGAGCTTTTGACTTTTGACCACCATGGCTTTGCCACGTAGAAAGAGCCAACATGCGGTTCCCTGTTGCCCTCTCACAGCTGAAGAGAAGGATTGAGAATAAATGCCTCCTGTCTCGCTGCCAATGCGTTGCGTCAGCGACACAAAGTCTTCCTGCTCTGTGCCCAGCTCAACCAGAGAGCGGCCAAAAAGCGATACATAAGGCAAGTATTCCTGTTCGACTGCCCGCAAGTCAAAGCCCACATCCAAGTAGGCAATGGAACGGGTGGCCAAGTTGTGAAAATGGATCTTGGTTTGCTGCTCTTCTGAGATTTCCAGGGGGATAGTCCTGTTTTTCCGTTCCAGATCGCTGAGCTGCAGAGTCGGAATTGCCTTTAAGGCCTCTGGTGGGTCCAGAATCTGTTGGACTAGTTTGAGTTCATTGGTCTGCCCAATCGCCCTTTGCAGTTCTTCCCGGTCCATGGTCGAACGGATTTCCGCCAATCGTTCCCGCTCTTTGGCCTCTTCTTTTTCGGCAAGGGCTGGGTCCGGCTCCAAGACCAGGGTGACCCGGTGAGGGTTGCTCAAAAAATATCGCTCGATTATGGTCTCAAATAGGGAAGGATTACTGGCCAACTGAGATTTCACTTTCGTCAGGGGAGTCTCGAAGGCGAGTAAAGCCAAGGGATCACCGTCGTAGAGCCAGGTAGTCAGACTGCGTAGCATGAGCAACAGACCTTGGGGATAACCTCTGGAGTTATTCTCCCTGAGGCGAAATTCTAACGTATTCAGGGCCGCGTCCACGGTTGCCCCTTCAATGCCATCTCTTGCCAATTTATCTAATGTTTGCAGAATAAGTTCTTCGATACGCTCACCATTTGCTGTTTCTATACCTTTGAGTCCGGTTGAAAAATACATCTGACGCAGTTCATCCTCGAGGCCAACGCCAGCTAGATCCTCGCCCAACCCGGAGTCAATCAGCGCTTTGCGCAAAGGAGAACCTGGCATGCCGAGCAGGATGTAGTTGAGTATTCTCAAAAGGATATTTGTCTCTGCCATTTGCTGTCACCGTCCGATCCGGCAGCGAAAGACCGGACAATCCGCTGGGGTCCATCAAATAAAGGCTGGAGAGAAATGGTCGAATCGATGTCCTGCCGGTCAAAGTCTTTGAGATAATCATTCACTAAGCGGAGTCGTTGTTCCGGGTCATCGTCGCCGTGAAAGAAGATGCGGGCATTGGAAGGATGGTAGTACTTTTGGTGAAATGCTTGAAACTGTTCAAAGGTGAGGTTGGGGATGTGTTCAGGTATTCCTCCAGAATCGAAACCGTAAGGATTGTGAGGGAAAAGTGACTGCTGGCTGTATTGGGCCATAACCCTGTCAGGGGATGAATAGGCGCCTTTCATTTCGTTGAAGACGACCCCTTTATAAACAAGTGGTTCATCCGGTGCTTCCACCTCGAAGTGCCACCCCTCTTGTTTGAGAGTGAATGGGGTCAGCCGGGGGTAGAGGACCGCATCCAGATAAACATCTATGAGGTTGTAAAAGTCTCTCAGATTTTGGCTTGCTACTGGATAACAGGTCTTGTCTGGATAGGTAAAAGCGTTGAGAAAGGTTTGCAGGGAGCCTTTCATCAGCTCGACAAAGGGTTCTTTTACTGGATACTTGCGGGAGCCGCAGAGCACCGAGTGTTCCAAAATGTGCGGTACGCCGGTTGAATCAGTGGGAGGCGTACGAAAGGTGACGCCAAAAACCTTATTTTCGTCTTTATTAATAAGGGAGAGCAGTTGCGCTCCTGTTTTCTCGTGGCGATAAAGTTCGGCTGCGGTGTTCAGTTCAGGAATAGGCTGCTGTCTGATGGGTTCGAAGCCGTGGACGATTTTCATCAGGTCCTCCAAACTATTCAATCAGGAAAATCAGCATGTCTCTGTCAATTAGAGACCCCGCTTTGCTGGGGTCGGGCCTCAGTGGCTTATGGCAGACGAAATTAAGGCATAAGGCTTTAGGCATAAGAAAAATATAAGTTTAATGTGGGGTTGGCCTTGTGCCCTGCGCCCTGTACCTTGTACCGTTCCCTTTGTTTATAGCTGCATATGGGCGGTTCAAAACCGAACTTTTTGCTCATGGTTGTCCCCTCAGAAGATAAGCTCGTATTTTAGCTTGTCGACCCTTCCGCTGCCAATGATTTTTGCTCTAGCTCGGATGTTTCATGAATTGCTGTCGCGAGACCGTGAAGATGGGAGTGCCACCGGGCAACCGTCCCGCGGTACCGCGGGATTGGCCCTGAGGCGTACCTGAACGGTACGTCGCAGAGTGAGCTTGTCCTGAGCCTGCCGAAGGAACACCCGAGGACGCCCGGAAGGGAGGCCATATCCACGATCGCAGTAAGTGATTCATGAAATATACGGGCTAGTCGGGCCCGAGCTAGGTGTCCACTTCATGGAGTCGGAGTCCCTGCTGATGCAATTCTAATGCTTTCCCTTCTTGAGTCTCTTTCAGTAATTTTTCGTTTTGAAATCGATATTAAAATCATCCCGACCTGGCATTTCCTAATCCCTATTGGGAAATTAATTTCTCCTTCTGGTTGTTGTTCCCGATGGTTATTCGGGAAGCTGATTTCTAGTAGTTTACTAAAACAACAATTGTGGCGATGCCATTTGTATAGTTGAAGATTGTTAGTTCAGTGTAATACATACAGTGAAACAATTATGTCATAATTGACATAACTGATTGTTCTTGACAGCCTTTTCTAATGTGTTATGGTGTGAAAAATATAGCAAAGCTTTTCAAGTATTTCGCTTTCTTATCCTATTTGAGAGATGCTGAGATCCTTCAACAATCGTGAGGTAAAGCCTACATTTCATCACCTCTGGTTTCTCGTAACGTCTTATCAGCAAGACTAAATTGTTCATTTTTGCAGGAGCGTTATCACCACTAAGGGCAAAAGGATTAAACCGCTTGATAGGCCCCGGAGAAAATATTCCGGCGACTGGTGTTCAGTAACTTGTTAAAGGTTCGTGAGTAACTCAAATCTGATAGAGGCGGGTCGTGAGCCTCTAAACAAGGAAGGGAGGTGCATAGAACCAGGCTGAAACATGATCGAAGAGCACCGATATTTCGTGAAAGGAGGGCTAATTAGACCCATGCAGATCACAAGAAGAGATTTCATGAAAATCTCTGGTGCCGCAGTAGGTGGCCTTGCACTCGGTGGGTTGGGTTTTAACCTGGCGCCGGTGACGGCCTACGCCCAGGAGCTTAGAATCCGCTGGGCCAAGGAAACAACCACTATTTGCCCCTACTGCGCCGTCGGCTGTGGGATCATTGTCCACACCGCCAGAGATGGATCGGGCAAGGTGATCAACACTGAGGGTGATCCAGATCATCCCATCAACCAGGGAACGCTCTGTGCCAAGGGAGCAGCTCTTTATCAGCTGGCCATCAACGACAAGCGGGTGACCACGCCGCTCTACCGAGCTCCATACAGCGATCGCTGGAAGGAGATCTCCTGGGATGTGGCCTTGACCGAGATTGCCAAACGGGTGAAAGGCAGCCGTGATGCCAGCTTTACCGCCAAAAACGATAAGGGCCAGGTGGTTAACCGCACCAACGGCATAGCTTCGGTTGGAAGCGCTGCCTTGGACAATGAGGAGTGCTGGCCGTTGCAGGCCATGATGAGGGCCCTTGGTCTGGTTTACATCGAGCATCAGGCCCGTATCTGACACAGCGCCACAGTTGCGGCTCTGGCAGAGTCGTTCGGACGCGGCGCGATGACCAACCATTGGAATGATATCGGTAACAGCGATTGCGTTCTGGTCATGGGAAGCAACGCTGCCGACAACCACCCCATCTCCTTCAAGTGGATCAATAAGGCGAAGGAGAAGGGAGCTACCCTTATTAGTGTTGATCCCCGCTTTACCAGGACCTCCTCCAAGGCCGATTTCTATACTGCCTTGCGTTCAGGGACCGACATCGCTTTCCTGGGCGGAATGATCAACTACATCATTGAACAGAAGCTTTACCACGAAGAGTATCTGGCTTACTATACCAACGCCAGTTTTATTCTGGGCCCGAAGTACGGTTTCAGCGACGGGCTTTTTTCCGGCTATAACCCGAAGACGAGGACTTACGACAAGTCTTATTGGGCCTTTGAGGTGGACAGCGAAGGGATCCCCAAGAGGGACCACAGCCTGAAGAATCCCCGCTGTGTGTTCCAGCAGTTGAAGAAGCATTTCTCCCGCTACACCTACGACAAGGTCTCCGAGATAACCGGCACCCCCAAAGAGGACCTGCGCAAGGTCTACGAGATGTATGGATCCACGGGCACGCCGGACAGAGTTGGTACCATCATGTACGCCATGGGATGGACCCAGCACACCGTCGGCGTTCAGAACATTAGGACCATGTCCATTATCCAGCTGCTGCTGGGCAACATCGGCATGGCGGGCGGGGGCGTCAACGCCCTGAGGGGTGAATCCAACGTCCAGGGTTCAACGGACCACTGTTTGCTCTGGCACATCTGGCCCGGATACCTGAAAACACCCAGGGCCTCTGATACTAGCCTGGAGGTCTACAACAAGAAGTACACTCCTGTAACCCACGATCCCCTGAGCGCCAACTGGTGGGGCAACTATCCGAAGTACTCGGTAAGCTTCCTCAAGTCCATGTTCGGTGACGCGGCCCAGCCTTGGAACGAGTTCGGCTACCAGTGGCTGCCGAAGGCGGATAATGGCAAGAACTACTCCTGGCTGTACCTCTTTGATGCCATGTACAACGGTGATTTCACCGGGTTCTTTGCCTGGGGCCAAAATCCGGCTTGCTCCGGTGCCAATGCGGGGAAGAACCGAGAAGCACTTGGCAAGCTTGACTGGATGGTAAACGTCAATCTCTTCGATAACGAAACCGGTTCGTTCTGGAGAGGTCCGGGCGTGGATCCGAAGACTATCAAGACCGAGGTCTTCTTTCTGCCCTGCGCCGCCTCCATGGAAAAAGAAGGTTCCATCACCAACAGCGGCCGCTGGATGCAGTGGCGCTACAAGGCGGCGGAGCCGCCGGGGGATGCTCGTCCAGACGGTGACATGATGATGGAGCTCTTTACGAAAATTCGTGAGCTCTATCAAAAAGAGCCCGGTGCCTTTCCCGAGCCCATCAAGAACCTCAAGTGGGACTACACCACCAACGGCAAGTTTGATTCCCACAAGATGGCCAAAGAGATCAACGGCTATTTCCAAAAGGACGTAACCATCAAGGGTAAAACGTACAAGGCGGGGAGTCTTGTTCCTAGTTTCGCCTTTCTGCAGGCCGACGGCACTACTTCATCGGCAAACTGGCTCTATTGTAATAGCTACACCGAGAAAGGCAATATGGGCGCTCGCCGCAACACCGTTGATAAATCCGGCATCGGCCTCTACTCCGGGTGGTCCTGGTGCTGGCCGGTGAACCGGAGGATCATCTATAACCGGGCTTCGGTGGATCGCTACGGTAACCCGTGGAATGCGAAGCGGCCGGTGATTAGCTGGAACGGTGAAAAATGGGTGGGCGATGTGCCGGATGGCGGCTGGCCACCCATGCTCACTGCAGACGGCAAGCTGAACCCGAAAACCAAATACCCCTTCATCATGAAGCCCGAGGGCCATGCCCATGTGTTCGGGCCGGGTCTCAAGGACGGCCCCTTCCCTGAGCATTACGAGCCTTTGGAATGCCCCATTCCCAACAACCCCATGAGCAGCCAGTTCATCAATCCGATCGTCCAGGTATTCGAGGGCGCTGCCGACTTTCGGGCTACCTGCGATCCTCGCTACCCCATAGTCGCCAGCACCTACCGGGTGACGGTGCACTGGCAGACCGGTTGCATGACCCGCAACCAGCCCTGGCTGCTTGAGGCCATGCCCCAGATGTTCTGTGAGATGAGCGAAGAGTTGGCAGAACTCAGGGGTATCAAGAACGGGGAAAAGGTGATTGTGGAATCCGCGCGGGGCAAAGTATGGGCGGTGGCCATTGTGACCAAGCGGTTCAGGCCATTCAAGGTCGCCGGTACCACAGTACATCAGGTTGGTATGCCGTGGTGCTTCGGTTGGTTCACTCCCAAGAATGGCGGTGACAGCTCCAACCTGCTCACGCCCTCTGTGGGTGATCCCAACACCGTGATTCCGGAAACCAAGGCCTTCATGGTGAATGTGCGTAAGGCCTAAAAGGAGGTGTGATCTACATGGCTGGCAAAACTTTTTTCATCGACACCACCAAGTGCACGGCCTGCCGGGGTTGCCAGGTTGCCTGTAAGCAGTGGAACCAGCTTCCGGCCACCAAGACCTTTAACTGGGGGAGCTTCCAGAATCCAGCGGATCTGTCCTTCAGTACCTTCAAGCTGGTACGGTTTCGGGAGGTGATGTCAGGGGGTAAGCTGCACTGGTATTTTTTCCCGGACCAGTGCCGCCACTGCCTGGAACCACCGTGCAAGGATACGGCTGAAGGATATGTTCAGGGAGCGATCATTATTGATGAACCCAGTGGCGCCGTGATCTATACGGCAAAAACCCGAGAACTCAGTTTTGACGCCTTCGAGGAAGTGCGGCAGTCATGCCCGTATAACATTCCCCGGCGGAACGCCGCCACGGGCCTGGTTTCCAAGTGCACCATGTGCATTGACCGGGTTCAAAACGGCCTGCTTCCCGCCTGTGTCAAGGTGTGTCCCACCGGTACCATGAACTTCGGCGATCGGGACATAATGGTGGATATGGCCAATACCAGGGTGGAAGAACTCAAGAAGAAGGGTTACAAGAAAGCACAACTTCTGGATGCCAGTTCTATCCGCACGATTTTTCTTGTGGTGGACGATCCTATGATCTACTACAAATTTGCGGTGGCGCAGAATGATGTTGGCATCAGTCGTAAGCTGGCTTTGCGTAAACTCTTCCGGCCTGCCGCTGGCCTGATTACAGGTATGACCAAGTAGTAAGAGAAACCATGCGATCTAATCAAGATCGCCCAGGCAAGGGGAGGGACTTTAGTCCCTCCCTTTTTTGTGTTAATTTGCAGACTGATGACCAACAGTGATCTAGCCACAGAGGGCTCAGAGACAAATGTGCACATGCTGGCGACCACAATCACTTTGCCCTCTCTGTGCTCTCCGTGGTTAAAATGCAATCTGAGAATAATTAACTATCAAAACCGTCTGGTGCTACGGGATCTGGATCCTGGCGAAAGGTATCAGAGGAAAGCAGTTTTTGATCAGTTACAAGGAGACTAATTTGATGTTTGCAGAATTGGATGATTTCTATCAGCGGATGAAAAACAGGCTCGGGCAATGCAGGAAGGACAGAAAGGGCCTTGAGGAAATTGCAGCTTTTTACGACAAAGTTTTGACCGCCCAGCATGAAGCGCAAGAAGAAACACCAATACCGGAGATTGACCTGTCGGCAGAACAAATCGAAGTGAAGATCGAGGAGGGCTTTCCTCTGATCGACTCGGCTAATTTCTCCGTGGACAAAGACTCTTCAGAGAGTCTATTTCGAAGGCTTTGCCAACTCTCCAAGGAGGAGAATCCAGTTCTGGCTTCAGCCGGTAAGGCACTCCTCGAGGCAATGGACTCTGGTAAACTTGAAGCTGCGGAGCTGAGCGCGGCGGTGCTGCAGAACAATGCTGAGACCATGGAGAGATGTGCCGAGGATTTAGAGATATCGTTACCAGTTGTTCAAACTTTGACGAAACTCAGTATACAGCCTTCCTTGCTGGTCACTGTCGCCAGTTTGACGAGGGCCACTGATTTGGATAGGTGGCGATACGGCTACTGCCCCATCTGCGGAGGATTACCGGCAATTGCTGCCCTAATTGGTGAGGAGGGAAAGAGGGTAGGGCTCTGTTCATTCTGTGGGCACCTTTGGAATTTGCTCCGCTTGAGTTGTCCGTTTTGCGGTACGGACAAACAAGCAGATCTTCGTTACTTCTTCGCTGAAGGTGATGACCTATACACGGTGCAGGTCTGCGAACAGTGTAAGGGTTATTTAAAAGTGGTAGATACCCGAAAAGGTGGTGATCCCAAAGCCTTGGCGGTGGATGATGTGGTCACAGCCCATCTTGACCTGCTGGCGGAAAAGGAGGGTTATCAGCGCAAGGCTCCTCGCCTTTGGGGAATCTGAAGCCATCGCTGAAGCTCTGGCGATTGCAGATTTATGATTTGAGATTTCAGATTGACCTATATTGCAGATGCAAGACTCCGGCATCTACAATCTACATTCTGCAATCAGCAATCTAAAATCGTCATTACTTGTTCAATTTCTCTAACTCCCCTACTAAAACCTCCAATCGCGGTCTCTCATTGATATCGTGCACGTCTATATAGCGGATGATCCCCTTCTTGTCGATGACAAAAAGAGCTCTCTCGCTGACTCCGTCGGAGCGCAAGATCCCGTACTTTTGAGCTACCCCCCCATGGGGCCAAAAGTCCGAAAGAACGGGAAACCACAGCTTTCCACCACCCATGCACATCTGCCTTGTCCAAGCATACAAGGTGGGAATGTTATCCACACTTATGCCCAAGAGAATGGCGTCATTTTGATCGAAGAACTCCTGGGCTATATTGTATCCCGGCCACTGGCCCGAACAGACAGGCGTCCAGGCAGCTGGGACGAAAGATAACACTACATTTTTCTTGCCCCGATACTGACTCAAAGTCACTTTGCCTCCTCTGACCGCCGGCAGAGTAAAGTCTGGAGCCAGTTCACCCACCTTCACTTTCAGTACGCTGTCTCTGGGCTTCAGTTTTCCCACTGGATAGATATTTTCCTTGAAATCAGGAGATTGGCCGCTTGCTGCTGAAACCCAGATAAAAATCACCAATAATCCCAGCATCCATTTTAGTGAAAAATGTTTCGTTGTTGTCATGGTTTTTCCTCCCGCCTATATCCCGGACAATTTGACCATCGAATTTAGAAACTCCTTTGGATCGCTGAAGCCTCCTAGCTTGGAATAGAAAACCTCAGTGCTCCCATCACCCTTTAGTCTCACACCAATGAAATATGGGGTCCTTACCTCGCCCATTGTCTTATGGATAGTGTAGCCCTCATCAGAAAAGAGGGGAAAGGGGACCTCGTATTTCTTGCGGAAAAAGTCTACCTCGAAATTAGTGTTGCCAGTACCAATACCGATGATTTTCATTTTATCCTTAAGGTCTTTCCGCTTTTCAATAGCCTGGTACAATTCGTTCACCCGGAACGCTTCTCTCTGACAAAATGGTCAGTACATGTTGAAGATTTCAATGATAACCACCTCTGCTTTAATATCCGGGATAGTAAAATACTTCCCCACAGATAACCCCAGGTATTTCTTGGCCTGAGGATTGTCAGGCACCAAGAGTTTGATTGGCGGCAAAGTGCTTCCTACGGCTGGGGGTTCCTCTGCGGCCAGAGCCGGAGAAAGTGACAGGCTCCAACAAATGACCAAGACGATTAACAAATAGATTAATTTCTCGAACTCTTTTAACATGGACAGTCCCTCCCTGGATTTCGGCGAAGTTGGATGTTGTTGTTGACCCTGTGGAGATTTAATCTATGCATATCTTCCGATCGACAATAGAACAACTGTTTCAACCTTTGTCAAGTCAAACAGGCACAGAAGTTTTACCAAAAATAAGTGGACCATTCTTGTAACCTCTGTTCAGTAGCGAGTTTACATTTGTGCAGAAGTGAAAGTGGCCCAGCTGATGTCTCTTCTGTCGTTCCAGGGCTCACGGTCTGGTCACTTCTAGCCCAGCTGTGGCCGGGGGAAGGCACCCCGTCCCTGTTCCCCGTTCCTGCGGAACGGGGCCAGGGGCTCCCCCCAACCACAGCCGGGGAAGTGACACGGACCTCCCGTCAGCCCTGTTGAATTCCGCTACGCGGACCCACCGAAGGTGGGATTCAACAGGGCAGGTTACTCAAAAGAGACATCAGCAGAGGCCAAAAGGGGAAGCTGCGAAACAACGAGCATCTGAGCAACCGATCTTCACTCTCTCAGCCTTGCGAGGGTCTGCATGAAGATATGGTGCTCACTAAACAGGAATCCTGCCAATTGATGGCGCGAATCATGCGCGTTGTGGAGTAGCTTCCCCGTGGCCGATGTTTCTGAAATATTTTTGGGGAAACTCCTGAAACAGGCAAGCTTGACCCTCCCATTGCTATTGATTAGGATAGACAGACTCTTTCTTCTCAGATCAAAATACAGGTGCCGGAAGATGAAAATCCTTGTAGATCGAGATAGGTGCCGCGGTTCGGGCGAATGCGTCAAAGTTTGTCCTCGAGAGGCAATTTCCCTAGTTGATGGCACTGCCATGGTAGATGATGCCAAATGTGATTTCGATGGCATGTGCATTCCGGTCTGTCCCCACGGGGCCATCAGTTTTTCCGAAGAAGAGGTTGAATAGCCTCTAGGCCCCATGATCTTTCAGATAGGCGGTCAATAGAGACTCAAGCTTTCCCGTGTATCCCATATAGAAGTGATCGGCACCATCGATTACTTCCAGGTGCGCTCCGGGATTCCAGGTAGGGAGCAGGTTTTTGATCAATTCTGGTGGTGCTATCTGGTCTTGATTACCAGCGACGACAACTTGGATTTGTGGAGTCAGCTCAAGGGAGTTAAAGTCCATGAAGGCCACCGGTGGTGAAATCATTACCATCCGGTCGACATTGTTCACCTCGGAGATAGCCAGAGCATTCACCCAAGAACCGAAAGAATACCCCGCCAGGTCTAGGACTTTTTTCCCTTTCTCTCTAAGAAAATGCAGGGCAGCCTTCACGTCTTCCCGCTCCCCCCCACCATTATCGTATTCTCCATCGCTAGAGCCGACGCTGCGGAAATTGAACCTTAAGGTAGTATACCCGGCAAGTTGATAGATGCGAACCAGGGATTCCACTACATTGTTGTACATGTTCCCGCCATAAAGTGGGTGGGGGTGGGTAATTACCACACCCCGGTCTCCCGGCATCGAGCAAAGGAGCCCCTCGATCTTGATATCTGCTGACTCAAAGAATACCGGTTCTTCGATCATGGCTATTCGTACCTCTTGAAGAGGTCCATCATTTGCATCTTGAACTTTTCCGGGAAGTCCTTGAGTCTGTCTGCACTCAAAATAGCAAAGTCAGCTTCTCCCCTGGCCAGGACGTTCTCCTTGTCATCTAGAAGCAGAGCCTGGGCCTGGCACCTCCGCTGTCCTTCATCTGAGGTTAGCATACCCTTGACAGTTAGAGGAACTTCCACCGGCACGGGCCTCAAGTATCGCACCCCCATCCGCCGGGTCACGGAAAAACACTTCTTGAAGTAGATTACAGTCCAAGACATAACTTCATCCAGAAGGGTTGAGATGATTCCTCCGTGGGCCATATTTTGCCAACCAACGTGGTTCCGGGTCAAAGTAACATCTGAGCAGATATAGTTATCCTGTCGATAGAAATTTAGCTTCAAGCCAATGGGATTATTGGTGCCACAGGCGAAACAGTCGTGACCTTCAAGGATAGGTATGGGGATTCTGTTTGAATTCATGCTCTTGCCTCTCTAGCTTAGATTGCCGGCTTACTGAAGTGTTGAAGTTTTGGCCAAATACTTTCTACCCCATGTAAGTTATTCATGCAAGGTAGTTACTAAATCACCCCTTGTATAAACATAGGCAACAGATTAATCTAACTATTAACCAGTGTCCATCCGGGAACCATGCTTCTGGATGTCATTCTGAGGAGTCCCACTAACAGCGGGACGACGAAGAATCTCATGGTTAGCGCGGCCGCAGGGATTCTTCGCGGAGCTTGTCCTGAGCGACTCGACCTGAGCTCGTCGACAGGTCTCGGCGAAGGGCTCAGAATGACATTGGGGAGTTTCCGGATGGACGCTAACCATCCATCACTGAGACTGCCCGCTGGTGGCCAGCGTACTCGGCTGCAAAAACAAAGACATGGTTGCTTCATTAGCCAGGAATGTTGTGGACCTGCCTGAACTCCGCGACCGGATAGCTGTTTTCCGGGACCGTGATCATGGGGGTAAAATACTTGCCAGGATGCTGACAGAATTTGCTGATGGCGACGCTACAATCATGGCCATACCGGCGGGAGGAGTGCCGGTGGCAAAGGTCATGGCGGAACGATTGCACCTTCCCCTGGGCCTAGCGGTAGTGAGCAAGATCACTTTGCCGTGGAATACCGAGGTGGGCTATGGGGCTGTGGCCTATGATGGAACTGTGCGGTTGAATGATAATCTGGTGGCACGTTTGAGACTTACGAAAGAACAGATTCAACAGGGAATAGATAAGACCTTGAGAAAAGTTGAAAACCGGGTGAAAACACTTCGAGGCATAGGAAGCTTAACAGATTTTTCTGGACAGCAGGCCATAGTGGTAGACGATGGTCTCGCTTCCGGTTTTACCATGAGTGTGGCAATTGAAGCCCTGAAGAGTACAGGTGTAGGTAGCCTAAATGTGGCAGTGCCCACTGGTCATGAGACGTCGATAGAAAGGATAGCTGGCGAGGTGGATACCCTCTACTGTGCTAATATCAGGGGCGGATTGAGCTTTGCCGTGGCTGAGGCCTACCTGAAATGGTCTGATGTAAGGGAGGAAGAGGTTGCCGATATCATGGCATCCCTTTCAGGTACTGTCTAAGACTAAATCTAGTTTGTTGTTGGCCAAGCTTCTATCTAGACTAGGTATTGATTTCTTTCAGAATCTAGATACCTTCTAAGCCTAGACAGGGATTACTTTTAGTTTTACTGGACACTATGCATTAGACACTAGGTACCACGTACTAGACAGTGTACCCCATCCAGGGATTCACCCGATCTGTTTACTTGTTCTCTTTTACAGACTTCAAGTAAGCGACCATGTCGTCCATTTCCGAAGATTGTGGATCAATTGCCTTGCCGTGAAGAGCGTTTACAATGCATGAATTAATCGTCTTCCTGATGTCTTTTTTGTCGGCTGCCTTTGCTGCGCCCTTGCCGTCAGGATGGCATGAACTGCAGGACTTCCCTGCGGTGCCACCGGCGAAGGCAGGGTTATCAAAAAGAAATTTGCCCATGGCTGCATCTCCGGCTGCCCAGGCGGGAGACCAGACCAGCAACAGGGCTAACAAGGAAAACATCGAGACTGTTGATAGTTTCATTTTGCTCTCCTCTCCCATGAAATCCTCCAAGTCGACGGGAGTCTTCCTCCTTGGGACAATAACGGAGCATTAAGAAGCCATGGATATTTGCAGAGACGGGAACCAGAGAAAATTCCCGGATGATGATTTTCATACAAAAAACATTCCCATTCATCTACTATGGGCGTGACCAATCTGGAAGTAAATAAGGTGCATCAGGTATTCCACCATGACAAAGGAGGTATTTTCAAGGTGCTCTTTATTTTTGCTTGGATGTCGGCTGATTTTTTGTTTATTGACACAGAATTAGGTTCTTTGTTATCCTCCTGCTATTAGAAAGCACGTTCCTCTCTTTTCAATTCTCTTTTCTCTCCAGAATGTTAACGAAGCGTAGAAGTACATTCTGACGGCCGTGTATAGGAAGGAACAGAAAATGTTTTGTTTGGGAAAGCATTTCCCTGTTCGACTCTGGCCACTCCTAGTGCTGCCTTTGGTCATATGCCAAAGTGGATGCCTGGGGCCCGTATCACTTCAAAAAGCTGTCATGGGCTATGATGAAGCCATCAGCCGTGTTAACAGGGAGATGTTGTTGCTCAACATTGTCCGCAGCCGGGAGCACGTACCGCAGCATTTCACCCTAACATCAAACATTGCAGCAACATTTGACTACCAGACAACCGCCGGCATCCTGGGAACTCTCTATAGCAGTAATTCCGGCCTTAATTCTTACGGGTTTAATCTGGGCGCCACAGTAGCCGAGAATCCAACGCTTAGCATCGTGCCCATGCAGGGAGAAGAGTTTACCTCTCGCATTCTGACCCCCCTCGATGAAAGCAAATTTCTTTTTCTGGTATTCCAGGGCGCAGCCCTGGACATGGTGATGCGACTCATGGCAGATGGAATTGAGGTGCAAAATGCCAACGGTACCTTTAAAAGATTCATTCTGAACTGGCCGAGTCGGCCCGGGGAGTACGAGGAGTTTCTTAAGATCGCTTCTCGTCTGTCTCAATTGAATTTCAACCGACAGTTGTTCGTCGGCAGACTTGAGTTTGAGGAGTCACAGCGTGCTCGGCTGCCAGACAATGCTGCTTCATCAGGGTTTTTCACCGAGGCAATCCAGTCAGGGTACCACTGGGAGCGGATTGGAGAAGACGACCTCTATGAACTGACTAAAGCCAAAACAGGCCGGGTTACTGTGACTAATTATGATCCGAGAACTTTAACCAACGTTGAGAAACAGGCTTTAAATGGGCTTGCAGGTGCAAACCCGAACAATTTCGTTCTCTTGGACCTCCGTCCCGGTTTTCCTGGAGGAGAGTTTCCATTGTTCGGCGCCCTAAAGCTTCGCAGTTTGAATGTGATTCTGGAATTTATCGCTGCAGGCATTCTTGACCACACCAAATCCGATGAACCAGTATCATCGGTTGGTGAAAAAAGTATCCCCGAGCCTCAGCCCCTTCTGACCATTCTTGTCGATCAGCCCACACCGCCAAGCGGAATCGAGGTATCCGCCGGTGGTCATACCTATGCGGTTCAAGATAAACCGTGGGACAGGGAGGTCTTCAAACTTTTGTGCCAGCTCTTCCAGAGTACAGTCCAGAGCATTGCCGGTGTTGGAGCGCCCAGCATCACGATTGCTAAGTAGCTAGCATATTATATTTATTTTCATTCCTCCCTTAGCATGAGTTCCCGGCACGGATTCAGCGCCGGTAAATTCTCTGGTTCTCCCTAATACCTGGGTCCTGCCCCTATAGGACCGCTCTAGGCAGGGACTGTGTCTGATATGCTGCGATCTTTTTCCATTTCCAGCCGCACCCGTGGCAGAGATTCCGGAAAACGCTGCTGCATGAATTCAATGAGTTTCTCACGAACGAGGCACCGCAGGTTCCAGGCGGTTGGCGAATCCGCCGCGCTCATGAGAGCGCGCATTTCGATCACCTCTTTGCTGGCATCGGTCACCTGCAGTACAGAAGCCTTCCTATCCCAGAGGTCGGTATTCTCCAGGATTCTCTGAAATTCTTCACGAATTTCCTGAACCGGAATGGTGTAATCTGCGTAGATGAACACAGTCCCCAGTAAATTTGCCGAGATCCGGGTCCAGTTCTGAAATGGCTTCTCGATGAAATAGGCGATGGGAACAATCAACCGGCGGAGATCCCAAATCCTGATCACCACATAGGTCAGGGTGATTTCCTCAATCCAACCCCACTCGTTCTCGACAATCACCACGTCATCCAGCCTTATCGGTTGTGCTATGGCAATTTGAATACCGGCGATGAGATTTCCCAGGGTTCGCTGCGCAGCGAGGCCCAATATGATGCCAAGAACCCCAGCAGAGGCGAGAAGGCTGATGCCAACCTGTCGCACCTTGTGAAAGGTCATCAACATTGCGGAGAAGGCAATAAGGAGAATCACCACGGTCAACACCCGCTCAACAACCCG
Source organism: Deltaproteobacteria bacterium (assembly GCA_037384945.1). Classification (GTDB taxonomy): domain Bacteria; phylum Desulfobacterota; class Syntrophobacteria; order BM002; family BM002; genus BM002. Next base: position 8,669 of record JARRNM010000019.1, on the reverse strand, counting down.
TATCTGAGTGTACATGCGGCGGGCCTCAAGATTGTCTTTGACGTCAAGATGATAGCGACTCAGCACCAGATCTCGAATCATGGAGACGATTTTGATAGACAGCCAGGCGATAGAGGCAATGATCCACAGGACAAGGAGGTGTTTGGTTAAGGTATCTATATGCTCGGGAATCCTCAGGAGAGGCAAAACCAGAACAAGACAGAAGGCGGGAATTAGGGCGCGCAGTGGATTTTTTAAATAATGAACAGGAAGCTTGGCATCTATCAGAGTCAGACCTTTACGAAGGTGCCAGCGTTTCAGCAAAAAGGTAATTATCCCGTGCACAAGAAGGCCAAACCCTATGGCCGCCAAAACCATAAGCAGAGAAAATGGTAGATCACCTAGCTTACTCGACAAGAGATGCAATAAATCAGAAATCTTGTTCAGCTTCATATCAACATGTACCCCCGGCCACGTCTACTCCACGGTCCGATAATCGTATAGTATTATGTATAATATGTATAACAGATTCAGCTTTCAGGCTAAAGCCCGACTTGCAAATCGACACCGACGAGAAAACCACTGGCAGGCTGTTGAAAACTCAGTTTGTTAGCAAGAACAGGGATTTTGGCTGAATATCATGCTTAGCCCGGATGTTTCATGAATTCACGCCTTGGCGTGACTGCGACCGTGGATATGGCCGTCCTTCTCTCCGAGCTGTAGGTTCTACCCTCCGGGGCGTAGTCCCCAACGGGACGGAGTCGAGCCGGAAGCCGGGCGTCCTCGGGTGTTCCTTCGACAAGCTCAGGACAAGCGCACCCTGCGACGCACCGTTCAGGTACGGTTCGGATCCAATCCCGCGACACCGCGGGACGGTTTCCCGGTGGCCCGCCTGCCTCGCCTGAGCGAGCAGGCTAGCGATGGCGGGCAGGAACTACCATCTTCACGGTCTCGCGACAGCAATTCATGAAACATCCGGGCTAGTGAAATCTGGTGGACAAGGAGGTGACAGCTATGGAAATTTATCTGATGCAACACGGGCCCAATCTTTCGAAGGACGAGGACCCTGAAGAGCCTCTCAGCCCAGATGGGAAAAGACAGATCTTAAAGGCAGCCGAGGCTATAAAAAGAATGGGGCTTCAATTCGATGTAATTATTGCCAGCCCGAAGAAGCGTTCCCAACAGACTGCGGAAATAGTTGCCGAGGCTGTGGGGTTTCCCAGTGAAAGGATAGTGGAGACGGCAAAGGTCAAGGCTATGACCCCAGCCGAGGAGACCATTGCTTACCTAGAGCAGTATAATGACCAAAAGTCTATCTTCATTGCCGGGCATCTGCCATCTTTAGCTGAGATAGGTTCGAATCTGCTAACCTCAGGATCAAAGGCTACAATTCAGTTCGAAAGAGGTGGCCTAGGCAGGATCGATGTGGACAAACTTCCCACCCATGAAGGCAAACTTCGCTGGTACCTGACTCCGGCACAGCTGGAACTTATTGCGGAGGGCATAGAGGAAAGCGAGACGAGCGAGAGGTGAGGTCGAGCGAGACGGGAAAAAGGTCAGAGGACAGACGACGGCAAGTTAATTGGGAAATTAGAGAATTAGAAAATTGGGGAATTAGTGCATTTGAAAACTAATTTTCTCATTGACGAATTGCCAGTGAGCTATCAGCTCTAAGCTGAATTGACGATTTCTACGATTTTTACGGTTTCAACGACTTCAACGGTTTCAATGGGTTTGAACGACTTCCTGGGAGAGAAACAAATGACCGCAAACAAGACAGACTTAGCCTATCCCGTCATTCCTGCAGAGAGGGGAGACGACCTGCACAACCTGAAATTTGCCGATTCTGCGGATCTGGTGCTTTTTGTGGCCGGCAACCAGTTCATGGTAATGGAAGAAAAAAAATTTTTTATGAAACTCTGCCACCCGGACTTGAACTGAAGCAGATCCTCGCAGGGGGGGCGCTTTTCACCGACAAAATCATAGATGTGCGGCCAGATGTGTACGCATCTGTATCCGAGGCGGCTATGAAGGAGCTAGAAGCAAAAAAACTCATCTCTGCTGAGAAATATTTCCTCTATCTGCACAACCGAATAGTATTAATGGTCCCCGAAGGAAATCCGGCCAAGATCAGTTCAGTCCAGGACCTTGGCCGCTCAGATGTGCGAATTTCCCAACCTAATCCGGAATTCGAAGACATCGCTTTCCACATCATGGATATGTACCGTGATGCAGGGGGTGAGACTCTGGTTCACCGTATAATGAAGGAAAAAAGAGCTGAGGGAACCACGCTCCTGACCACCGTTCATCATAGGGAAACTCCCCTCAGGATAATACAAAGAGAGGTGGATGTTGGCCCGGTGTGGTCCACTGAGATTAAGCATGCCCGGCAGCAGAACCTGCCTGTGGATGTGGTCGAGCCGGATGAACATCTGGATCAGAGAGAAAAGATAAACTACTACATTTGCCCGTTAAAAAATTCAGCTAATCCGGAAAACGGGGCAAAATTTCTGCAGTTCATCAAGTCTTCCAGGGCACAGGGTATTTACGAAAAATACGGATTTATGCCCCATTTTTCTGTCTAGTATTGCCATGAAACAGTTGTGGTAGCTGATGGTGATGATTACTATTTTCTTTTGTGAGATCTGACACCTGTCGAAGATCCCGTCTGCAGCGAAGCGGCAGCGGGGAAACCCGATACCTAAGACCCTGAGATGACGAAAAATCCTAGAAAATCATTTCTTTGCCCCAATTGCAGCAAGCTGATCAGTGCTGATGAGAAGGTTTGTCCCTATTGTGGTGTGTCCCGTCCTGGTGTTTGGTGGAAGTCCTTACCGCTAAGCAAGGGTCTTTTCAGCGGCGACCGAATTATCAAGACCATTATTTATGCTAATGTGGGGATGTTCTTAATCTCAATTTTAATGAATCCGACGAGAATGGGTTTGTCCGCCAATCCATTAACCTTCCTATCACCCTCAAACAATGCGCTTATATTGCTGGGATCTACGGGAACAATTCCCATTGACCAGATGCACCGCTGGTGGACCCTTATCTCGGCCAACTATCTCCACGCCAATCTTCTCCATATTCTTTTCAACATGATTGCTTTGTATCAGATCGGTCCGTTGACTCTCCAGGAATACAATGTTGGCAGATTTACAATCATTTACACTCTGGGTGGGATCATTGGTTTCCTCGTGTCATATTTCGCTGGGGTGCGGCTAACCTTGGGGGCTTCTGCGGCAATTTGTGGTCTCATAGGTGCCAGCCTTTACTATGGTAAAAGCAGGGGCGGTAGCTACGGACAGGCGGTTTTCAAACACATCGGTGGATGGGTACTGGCGATTTTCCTTTTTGGCTTTCTGGTCCCTGGTATTAATAACTGGGGTCACGGCGGTGGACTTGTGGCCGGTATTATAATCGGATACCTATTGAGTTATGAGGAGAGAAAAAGAGAGAATTTAATTCATAAGAGCCTGGGGGCTATCTGTGTTGTTTTCACGGTGGCCGTCCTGGCTTGGGCGGTATCTTCTTCTTTTTACTATCGGTTTTTCGCTTAAGTAGTCTCTACCAATCAAGGGCAAATCGGCCCATAAGGGATACGGTCGGGATGGAAGGTTGTTCCCACATAACATGCATCAATTAGTATCCATTCGGAAGCTCTGTTTTCGGTTGTCATTCTGAGGAGTCCCGCTAACAGCGGGACGACGAAGAATCTCGTGGCTATTGGGGTTGCGGGAGATTCTTCGCTGCGCTCAGAATGACAATGCTGAGTTTCCGGATGGACACTAAATATTAGGATTCTTTTAGAAGTAAGCTTTGCTTGGGATAAATTGGTCGAGAGTTATCTTTTTTGGTATATTTATAAATCTTCCTCATTCAATGTCTGAAGAAAGGGGTGGCAGAGATGGCAAAGAACCTTGCACAGAAAATTCTGGAAGCACACTTGGTAGAAGGGCGTCTCGTTCCTGGTGAGGAGATAGGAATAACTATCGACCACACGCTATTGCAGGATGCCACAGGAACTATGGGTATGCTGGAATTCGAGGCTCTGGGTCTGGACCGGATTAGGGCCGAGCTTTCAGCCCAGTATGTGGACCACAACCTCCTGCAAACTGACAACAAGAACGCTGATGACCACATTTATCTGCAAACCGCTTGTGCTCGGTACGGAATTCATTTCAGCCGTCCCGGTAATGGAATTTCTCACCAAGTTCACATGGAACGCTTCGGAGTTCCCGGCAAAACCATGCTGGGGGCGGATAGTCACACACCAGGGGCTGCAGGCGTGTCAATGCTAGCGATGGGTGCCGGTGGACTCGATGTGGCATTGGCTATGGCAGGTCGGCCTTATTATTTCCCCTGCCCCAAAATACTGGGGGTAAAACTCACCGGCGAACTTCCGGACTGGGTTAGCGCCAAAGACGTGATCCTCGAGATGCTGAGGCGGTATGACGTCAAGGGTTGTGTGGGGAAGATCATTGAATACTATGGGCCGGGGGTAAAGAGCCTCTCGGCCACAGACAGGGAGACCATAGGCAACATGGGCACCGAGCTTGGTGCCACCACCACTGTTTTCCCGTCGGACGAGAACACCCGTGCCTATCTGGAGGCGCAGGGACGGGGTAAAGCCTGGATTGACCTGACTGCCGATGAAGGGGCAGAGTATGATGAGTACGAGGAAATCGACCTTACTACTTTGGAACCGCTGATTGCCTGTCCTTCATCTCCTGGCAATGTAGTCCCCGTCCGCGAAGTGGCTGGAATCAAGGTGCATCAAACCATTGTCGGCAGCAGCGTAAACTCCTCCTTCAGAGACCTAATGGTGGTAGCCAAAATTGTTGAAGAGAGGATTGCCCATTCGGACACTTCCTTTCACATAAACCCGGGAAGCAGGCAGGTTCTGGAGAATGTGGCCGCTCAGGGCGGGGTTATGAATTTGCTCATGGCAGGTGCCCGTATCCATCAGTCTGGATGTCTGGGATGCATCGGCATGGGGCAGGCGCCGGGTACCGGGCAAGTAAGTCTCCGCACCTTTCCCAGAAATTTCCCCGGACGGTCGGGAACGAAGGACGACCAGGTCTATCTTTGCTCTCCCGAAACTGCTGCGGCAGCGGCCTTGAAAGGGGTCATCACCGATCCCCGTGATCTTGGTAAAGAGATGGAATATCCGAGGATTAAAGATCCTGAAAAATACGTTGTTGACGAATCCTCGATTATTTTTCCTTCAGAGGAGGGATACAGAACCGAGGTTGTCCGTGGTCCCAACATCAAACCTTTTCCTGAAATGACACCCCTTCCTGAGATGTTGCAAGCGGAAATATTACTCAAGGTGGAGGATAACATTTCCACTGATACAATCATGCCCGCAGGCAATATGGTCTTGCCTCTCCGCTCCAATATCGAGGCCATAAGCGAATTCGTCTACTACCAGATTGCCCCAAATTTTCATAGTGAAGCCAAGGAGATCGGGGCTGTGATGATTATTGGTGGCGAGAACTACGGACAGGGGTCCAGCCGGGAGCACGCAGCACTAGCTCCTCGATATCTGGGGGTGAGAGCCAAAGTTACCAAGAGTTTTGCCAGGATACACAAGGCAAATTTATGCAACTTCGGTATCCTACCTCTCACTTTTAAGAACCCGGAAGACTACCAGAGATTAACTAAAGGAACCAAGGCGGTCTTCCGCGAGATAAGAAAACGTATTGAAAACGGGGATACTGAAATACCCATTGAAGTTAACGGCCAGCAGATCGTCACTTTTCTGGATGTGTCCCAGCGTCAGCGTCAGGCTCTACTGGCGGGGGGGACCCTCAATGCTGTGAAAGAGGAGCTATCGCAGAGCGGGTAGAGTGAAGAAGGGCCTGCGCACGAGGTAGGGGGCCCAGGGAAATAGAGCAAGCAGCGAACAGCTGGCAACAGGCAGTTTAGTTATCCGTTATTGGTTATTTGTTATTCGGAAGATCTGTCCCCGTGTCTCCCGTGACGACTTCTACGACTTGAGAGTTTGAACCATTTCAACGGTTTGAACGGTTTCAGTGGTTTTTACGGTTTCTACGTCTTCTACGATTTCAACGACTTCAATGGCGTTCACGACCCTTGAGGTTTACCTGTGGAACAAGAGAAAATCCGCCTAGGCATAAGCACCTGCCTACTCGGCGAGAATGTTCGTTATGATGGCGGGCATAAACGTGATCGCTTCATCACCGACACACTTGGACGTTTCGTCGAGTTTGTTCCGGTCTGTCCCGAAGTGGAGTGTGGGTTGCCGGTGCCTCGCGAATCCATGCATCTGGCGGGAGACCCAGAGTCACCCAGGCTGGTAACCACCCGCACAAAGATTGATCACACCGAAAGAATGGTGAACTGGGCAAGAAAACGTGTGAGGGAGTTGGCAAAGGAAAACCTTTGCGGCTTTATTTTCAAGAGTAACTCTCCAAGTTCGGGAATGGAGAGGGTTAAGGTCTATAAAGAACATGGAATGGCTCAAAAAACAGGGATTGGCCTGTTTGCTCGGGCCTTTATGGATCATTTCCCACTCATTCCAGTTGAAGAGGATGGGCGTCTACATGACATCAGGCTACGGGAGAATTTCATCGAACGTATTTTTGTTCTCAAAAGATGGCGGGAACTCCTAAATCAGCACCAGAGCAGGGGAAAGCTGGTCGGCTTCCACACGGAGCACAAGCTGCTCATCATGTCTCACAGCCAGAAACACTCAAGCATTTTGGGTAAACTGGTGGCAGAAGCCAAAAACATTCCTGCTGAACACCTCTATTCCAAATATCAGCTTATTATTACGGAGGCGCTCCGACTCAAGACGACTATCAAGAAGAACATCAATGTGCTGCAACACATGATGGGCTATTTCAAAAAGCAGCTTTCAGCTGACGAAAAACGAGAACTTTTAGAAACCATAGATCAATATCGAAATGAATACGTCCCCCTGATCGTGCCTATTACGCTGATCAAGCACTATGTTCGCAAGTACGACCAGCCCTATTTGAAGCAGCAGCTGTATTTGAACCCTCATCCCATGGAGCTTAAGCTCAGAAACCACGCCTGAGAAGAATCGGAGCCTTAGGCACCAGATTGGTAGATATACTATAAAATTTTGGACTCAGTTGTTTGGAATTTCGGATTTTGAACATTCGGATTTGAAAGGGTGTAAGGGAATAATCCTGTTTATCTCCTGAACAGAAGGTAGAATGAAAGCTACGAGATGGAACTCGAGGTCATCTTGGTTTGAATCATATAAACCAGTCGCCTCAAGCCGACTGCAACTCTTGCTGGCAGGGGGTACCTGGAGCATCGTGGGCACAGGCTTGATTTGCGTAGGCACTTACTGGTTGGCGAGCAGATCCAGTCACCTTATAAGCTTGCTGGCAATTTCTCTGAGTCTAGGGGTTGGCAAGTCTATTCTGATTTTAGATCGGGTGGCTAAAAAGATTGTAAAGCGTATCGAGTTCAGGGGTGAGGGTCGATGTCTGGCGAGTTTTTATTCTTTACGAGCCTGGGCCCTGGTAGTTTTAATGATGGCAATGGGTCGAATACTCCGTGGTGCAGGTATACCCTATTCTCTCCTCGGCCTGATATACGCGGCTGTAGGTACAGGCTTACTCATGTCCAGTCGATCAATTTGGCTGGCGTGGAAGCACCATCCTCAAGGGAACTAAGGGGACTTTAATTACGGATCTTTGACTTTCGACTCTTTCTAAGGTTCTCATAAGATTTAAGCTGAATATTCTTGCCTGGTGCAAATTTGTGCTTATCTTTAGATTGATTTTTGAATTTCAAACAAGTGACAGCTTTCACCCATGTGGAGAGGAGGAGAAGCAATGAAAGATAAGCGTAATTTGCACCTCGAGGTACAAGAACATATTGACTGTTTTGCCAATACAGATCCACTCAAAGAGATGTCCGAGATTACCGGGGACACAGACAAAGATCAGGCTGCCTTGAAATGGATGGCCTTGGCGGTTCTGCACGGCATCAACTTCAATGCCAAAAAGATCTCACTCAGAACGGCACCCGATGGTACGACAACTGTGCAGGCGAAATATCGGGTGGCAGAACTTCCGTCGCCGGGTAAAGAGATTGGCCGGAACATCGTTGAGGCCATACGCAGAATAACTCATTTTGAAGGGGATGAAGGCAAGGGTCCTCTCGCTCTCGGCGTTCGCAATGACAATCTTGAAATCGGTATCAAGGTTGAGCGGGACGAGCATGGTGAGACAGTTACTCTCAGATTTCCCAAATCCAACTAAGCGCCGAAGATAAGTGAAGATTGATCCTAAGAGTGGTGACGCTGCTTGTAAGGCTTTGCGAAGCATTGCGTGAAGCAAGACGCCGACTGATCTTCCTCGAGGCAACAACAAATCGTGGCTTGCAGGTCACTCACCTATTAAGTCGTCCCAACTACCAGGGAGGAGACAGGAATGCACCCGGGTTTAAGAAATTTCTCTTGAAAGGAGAAGAGATGAGTAGTTCGACAGAAAAGCGGATAAAAGCCTTGGAGGTAGCCCTTAACAACGAGTCGAGGGAGAGAGATTTCTATCTGAAGCATGCAGAGAGAACCAGCAACTCTTTCGGTAAGTTGATGTTTCAATCCATCGCCAAAGATGAGAACGAACACTACCTAAGAATCCGGGAGCTCCACGAGAAGCTGAAGGAGGAGGGTAAGTGGCCGG
>JARRNM010000018.1:0-24323 GCA_037384945.1 Deltaproteobacteria bacterium | reverse complement strand
GGGAGAAATCATGGATATCAGTAAGGGAGGTGCCCTCATCCACTGCACAAGGCTCCCCGAAACTGACCGAACTCTTGAATTGAACATCGAGATACCCGATCATCTCATGAAGATATCGGCCACCGTGGAAAAGGTCAGGCTCAACATCGATGACAGCGACACAGCATGCCCTTCATATGATCTGGCCGTGCGCTTTCTTGGGGTCGACATTGACCAGCGCAAAAATCTGTACAAGGCAATCGAGGACAAAACCCAAAGCACGAGTTTTTAGTAGTAAGACCTTGTCTAAAAAGACGGATAGAACAGTAATCTAATTCCCACCACTCCATCACCTCAATACTCCAACTGATATTTTTCCTACCAAAATGCTCAAGATTGGCAAGCTTTTTGAAAGAGATTTTGCTCTGGAGAGTATGAAGGAGACATTGGGGGGCTTCAGCTTGAATATGGGGAAATTACTTAAAAACCTATCTGAAAATAATATTCTCAAGGTACCTTTCTTGAGAAACATCTTGCTGGCATCCTTGGTGATTGTGATAGTGCTGCCCCTTTTCGACACTCTTTTCATCTATCCTGCTTTTACCAAATTGCTTACTAGCGATAAAAGGACTGATGCCATTCGAATAGCGAGACATCTGTCTTCTATTCTCGTTGCAAAAAATACCGATCTGACAAAAAATCTGCTACAGGCTCAACTATCGGACGAGATGGACCAGCTGAAAGAAGCGAGAAATGATTTTGAACTGGTTAAACTGAAATTTTTTTCTAAATCTGGAGAAATCATATTTTCCTCTGATCCCAAAGATATTGGAGATATAAACAACGAAAAGTATTTTCACGAGATAGTGGCTAATGGGAAGGTTTATGCAGAGGTAATCCAAAAAGACACTGAGTCCCTTGAAGGGCAGAAGATGCCGGCCGATGTGGTAGAAACCTACGTACCATTGATGCAGGGGAAAGAGTTTCTGGGTGCCTTTGAAATCTACTACGACATCACGGCCAAGAAAGCTGAGCTCGACTTCCTCCTGTCCCGCTCTTCCACCCTGTTGTTCGCTTCAGCCTTTGCTCTGTTCCTAGTAATCATAATTACTTTGCTCAGGGAAAACAGAACCATAAGAGAGCGCAATCGAGCAGAGACTGATCTCCGGAAGAGTGAAGAGCGGTTCAGAGAAACAACAGATCTACTGCCATCTATTATCTGTGAGACAACCACTGATGGAACTATTACCTATCTGAACAAAGCCGGCGTCGCGACTTTTGCCTACCCGCAGGTCAAGCTCCGTGGAGGAAATAATATAACCGATCTGGTCCACCCCGAGGACAGGGACAGGGCGGCTTTACATATCAGCACTGTAACTCACGGAGAAAAACTCGTAACCACTGAGTGGGAGATGATCGGAGAGGACGGATCTGAAAGATTCGCCCTGGTGAACCTTTCGCCCATGTCCAAGGAAGGAAAAGTAGTTGGGTTGAGAGGGAGCATAACCGATATCACTGAGCAGAAGACTATTCAAGCCCGGCTGCAAGAAGCCCAGAAGATGGAGGCTATCGCCACCCTGGCCGGTGGAATTGCCCACGAGTTCAATAATGCCTTATGTGCGGTCATTCCAAATATTGACCTGCTCCGGAGTAAAGTTCACAACAACGAGGAGATAAATAAACACACGCAGCCTATTCAGAACTCAGCTAAACGAATGGCTCATTTGACCAACCAGTTGCTGGCCTATGCCCGGGGGGGTATATGGAAGGCTGAGCAGATATCTCTGAATAACCTTGTGCAGGAAACACTCCCTTTTATGCAGCACCTTATTAAAGCCGGTATCGTGGTGGAGACCGATCTCACTGAGGATTCCTGCTATGTGGAGGCGGATCGCACCCAGATGCAGATGGTGCTTCTGGCCGTCATGGTCAATGCGGCTGAGGCCATAGAAGCCTCAGGCTATATCCGACTTACCGTTGGACGAAAAGAGATCGACGGAGAGTTTGCTAAAGGCTATCCCGACCTCAAACCCGGTTCCTATGTGTCCCTCACAGTCGAGGACAACGGCAGTGGCATGAGCGAGGAAACCAGCCTGAGGGTGTTCGAACCCTTTTTCACCACCAAATTCCTGGGGCGCGGCCTGGGTATGGCCGCAGCGTATGGCATAATCAAGAGCCACCATGGCTTGGTTACGGTTGACTCGAAGTTAGGCCGGGGAACCGTAGTGCGCATCTATCTTCCTGAGAGCCAATGCGAGAGATGTTGTTAGGCGAGGAACTTGCCAATATCCTCGCGCCGGTGAGTGACGGTGCTCTCCGGTAGGCTCTCGAGAAATATCTTACCGTAGGATCTCTTGAACAGCCGACTGTCCAAAACGGCCAGAACTCCCCGGTCAGTGGCTCTGCGGATCAGTCTCCCCAGCCCCTGCCTGAGAGTGAGCACAGCGCTAGGCACCTGATAGTCCCAAAAGGGATTCCCCCCTCCTTCAACAATCTTCTCTAAACGCGCGGCCACCAGTGGGTCATCAGGAGGTGCGAAGGGCAATTTGTCGATAATTACACAGCTCAGAGTCTCTCCGGGCATGTCAACGCCCTGCCAGAAGGAGGCTGTTCCGAGGAGCACCGAAGAGGTCTCCTCGCGGAAGCGCTTGAGCAAGGTGGCTTTTGGTTGCTCTCCCTGTACCAGTACAGTGAAACTATTCGTCCGGCTCAGCCGAGAATGTACCTCACGCAGATTACGATGGCTGGTAAAAAGAATGAATGCTCGCCCTCCGGTTTCTGCCAAAATAGCTTCCACTTCCTTAGTAAGAGCCGGAATAAATTGGGGCGAATCCGGCAGTGGTAAGTGCTTGGGCAGGTAAATCAACGCCTGTTCACTATAGTAGAAGGGAGTATCCAGGATAAGACCCTTAGTTTCATTCGGCAGCCCAAGCCTCCTCTTAAAAAATTCCAGACTCTTCCCTACGGCCAGGGTGGCGGAGGTGAAAATATACGGCTTGGCTCGGTGAAAGAGGAGTTCCTCTAGAATCGGTGCCACTTGCACTGGCGAGGCCCAGAGAAACTTGCCCTTGCCTCTGGTTTCGTACCAGTAGACATAGTTTGGATCGCTTTGGTCAATTATCAGTCCAAGGTCCTGCTGGATTTCCAGGGACCGCCTATGGCAGGAAGCCAGCCCCTCACTTAGTTCTTCTTGGTCAAAGAGCTCACCGTTTAGTTGATCCAGACTCCGACTCAGCTCGGACCACCGCTGGTGAATTTCTGCCGAATAATCTTGGCCTTCTAGACGTTGTCTCTTGTCCCTGGCAGGAAATGCCTCAAAAAACTGCACAGTCAACCAGCCAAGATTCTGCAGCGAGCGGGAAAGGGAGCTATTCTGGCTTTTTGCTGCGGCCATTTCCCCTGAGATATCACGGAAAAGCTCAAGCAACCGATAACTGCTCACCTGGATGCTGAAATAGTTGTTGGCCGTTTCTTCCAGAAGGTGCGCTTCGTCAAATATGACCACCTCATAGGGAGGAATCACCTGCCCGTAGCCACCGGACCTCACAGCCAGATCCGCAAAAAATAGGTGATGATTAACCACAACGATCTCTGCATTAGCTGCCTCCTGGCGTAAACTGGTCAGGAAGCATTGCTCAAACACGGGACACTTCTGCCCCAAACACCTGTCCCCTCGTGCGCTCACTGGCTCCCAACCTGTGAAATCATCAGGAAGCCATTGAATTTCCGCTCTATCTCCGCTGGTGGTATGCCGTGACCAATCAATCAAGGTCTTGGATAAATGCGTCCCGCCATTAGGAAGCAGCTCCGGCTGCTCGATAGAACGATGAAAGCGGTACAGACAGAGGTAATTTGCCCTGCCCTTCATACATACGGCGCGAAACGGTTGTGGTATGTGTCTTTTCACTAAGGGAATATCCTGGTCTAACAATTGATCTTGAAGGGTTTTTGTCCCGGTGGAGATGATCGTTTTTTTCCGGCTCAGCACTGCCGGTATCAGATAGGCGAGGGTTTTCCCTGTGCCCGTGCCGGCCTCTATTATGCTGGCTCGCCCTTCACCAACGGCATCCATGACCTCTCGAGCCATGGTCTCCTGCATAGGACGGTATTCGAAGTCTTCAAGGACTCGACTCAAGAGACCATCTTTTCCGAAGATCTTTTCCATATCTCACTTCCACATAATGGGCCTGAGTTTAAAAAATCCTTGTCATTGAACTATTACGAGCCGGGCTCTTCGGAAATTCGAAATCCGAATTTCGAAATCCCAAATGGTTCGACGAGCTCACCACCCTGAGCCAAGTCGAAGGGCAAATTCAAATTCTCAAAATCCCAATAACCAAAACGTGAAAGAAATACTCTCGACTGGTTTCGTTTTGAACTTTTGAGGATTAGGTTTTTGGATTTGTTTCGTGCTTCGTGCTTCGATATTCGGATTTCATGCTTTGGCTTGAAGAATAGAGATGGAGACCTCTGATCTATGGCGGCTTACAGAATTACATGGGTTCCGCATCCAAGTCACCCTTGAAGAAATCATCTGCGGCAGGTGCGGATTCTTCAGTAGTTTCGGTGGGGGCGGTTCCTTCCTTGAATGCTTCAAAAACTGCATTTCCATCCTCAGGCTTGGCCAGCAGTCCGGTTTTCGGGTCTATTTTTGCGAACACCACATTCTCCGGCACCGTGAAAACGTTCACCGGCTTGTCCTTAAGGATCTGCGTGGTAAAATTCAGCCAAATGGGACTGGCCGCTCTGGACCCGGTCTCAAACTTTCCCAGGGTCCTGTCATCGTCAAATCCTACCCAAACTCCGGAAACGTATTCCGGGGTGAAACCAATGAACCAAGCGTCTTGCAGCTTATTGGTCGTTCCGGTCTTGCCCGCTGCAGGGCGCTTGAGGGCCCGAGCCCGCCAGCCGGTGCCGTATTTGACCACCTCCTGAAGCAGATGGGTCATGATATAGGCTGTGTCTTTTTCGAGAACTCTCTCTTTTTGAGTGGTGTGCTCCTCCAAAATATTGCCGTGGCGGTCCACAACCTTGGTGATAAAGATAGGGCTCACCAATTCACCCAGATCGGCGAAGACTGAGTAGGCATTGGTAAGTTCCAGGAGAGAGACCCCTGAAGAGCCGAGAGCCAAAGATAAGTCCCTCGATAAAGGTGAAGTGATGCCAAATCGTCGTGCATAGTCAATGACATAATCGATGCCAATATCCCGCAGGATTTTGATGGTCACCACGTTCCGGGAGAAGATCAAAGCAGTGCGCAGCAGGGTGGGTCCATAAAATTTTTCTTTATAATTCTTAGGCTTCCACTTGAAGTCCATCTCTTCGTCAGTGTAAATAATCGGCGAGTCGATGATGGTGGTGGCCGGAGTGTAGCCCTTGTCCAGCGCCGCCGCATAAGTAAAGGGTTTGAAAGCAGAACCGGGCTGACGCCTGGACTGAATAGCACGATTGAACTGGCTCTTGTTGAAATCCAGCCCACCGACCATCGCTTTAACGTAGCCCGTAGAGTTTTCCATACAGAGCAAGGCACCCTGGACCTCCGGTTCCTGCTCTAGGGCGAGAATCCAACCCTTGGTCTTACTGTCCTCTTCCAGCAAGCGTACCAGGATGACATCTCCTACCTTGAGCACCTTTGTGGGGTCACTCACTTTCACGGTGCCGTAAGCTATTTCAGGATTGGGTTTGCGAGCCCACTCCATATTTCCCAGCGGTAGGGTTCCCAAACTGCCATCTATCCGCACTGACACGGTTTTTTCTTGTTTGGAGACTGCGACCACCACGCCCTTGACCACAGCACCTTTCTCAAGTTTCCTCTCTTCTCCCGACTCTTGCAGGTCTTTGAAAAATGTTTCAATTTCCTCTGGCGCTAGGTGTTTAAGCGGTCCTCTGTAACCCTGCCGTTTGTCCAATTCGTAAAGACCTTTTTTGAGGGCCTTTTGCGCCGTCTTTTGAAAGGCCACATCAACAGTGGTGTAGACCTTTAAACCCTCTTGATATAGGGTTTCTTCCCCGTATTTTTCCTCTAGGTAACGCCTGATGTGCTCAGAAAAATACGGGACACTGCCGGTGTCCCAGTCTTCTCGCTTTTTGACCTTCAACTCATAGGCCAAAGCCTCGGCGGCCTCATTGGTGGTGATATATCCATCCGCCACCATCCGGTTCAAGACGTATACCTGCCTCTCTTTTGCCCTCTCCGGGTGGCTGTAAGGTGAATATCGACTGGGCGCTTGAGGCAGTCCTGCGAGGGTGGCGCATTCTGCAAGATTGAGCTCTTCCACGTTTTTCCCGAAGTAGTTCTGTGCCGCAGCTTGCACCCCGTAAGCGCCGTGGCCAAGATAGATTTGATTCAGGTACAGGAAGAGGATTTCCTGTTTAGACAGGTGCTTTTCTATCCGATAGGCAAGGATGGCCTCTTTGAGTTTGCGGCTAAAACTTCTCTCTGGGCTCAATAGCAGGGACTTAGTGACCTGCTGGGTTATGGTGCTTCCACCCTGGACAATGCCACCTGCCTTGATGTTTTTCCATAGGGCCCGAAGTATACCGAGGAAATCAATCCCTTCGTGTTCAAAAAACCGGGAATCTTCCGCCGAGACAAAAGCTTCGATTAGTTTTTGGGGAATCCGCTTCAAGGGAACAACTATTCGTCGTTCCACATAAAACTCGGCAATGGGAGTGTTATCAGCAGCATAGACCGTGGTCACTATGGGCGGTTCATAGTCTTGTAGAGAAGTGATCTGAGGAAGATTGCGAGTAACGCGATAGAACCCGTAAGCACCAGTCGCTAAGAAGACAAATATAACTAGCAAAAAGGTCCATGCTATTAATCGACCTCTCCCCCTTTTGCGCTTTCTTGTCGTTAGCTGAGGTCTTCTAAAGTGGCCTCTAAAGGTGGTCAAGACTTGTACCTCTGTTAAGCTTCCCGCTCCTGCTTGTTGAAGGCTGGATTTTAAATCACTAGGCTACTGATGTCAAAAGTATTTATCAGAAAACCCCTCCATGGCTGCTGGCCCATATGTTTATAGTCTGTGCAGAAATCATGCCGACATCTAACCCGGATGTTTCATGAATTGCTGTCGCGAGACCGTGCAGATGGACGTGCCACCGGGCAACCGCAGGGTGTTGGATCCGAACCGTACCTGAATGGTACGTCGCAGGGTGTGACACCCGAGGACGCCCGGAAGGACGGCCATATCCACTGTCGCAGCAAGTGATTCACGAAGCATCCGGGTTAATAATGACAACCTCTAAATCAACACTCTAAAACACCGAGGATAAATGCTCCATGAGCGTGCCATTTCGCTGGAATAAGTTAGGGTCAATCCCGAAAACGTTGTTTTCGGATTGACAGTAATTAACCATTTTGCCCATAGTAGGTAAACCGCTGTCTTGCATCTCACCTTCACTGGAGTTCTAACCTAGTTCATGGACAGGGCCCTGAATATTGCCCACCGCGGCGCCAGCTCCCTCGCTCCGGAGAACACCCTATCTGCAGCCAGGAAGGCTTTGGCAGTAGGCGCCGATATGTGGGAGTTGGACGTTCAATTGACCGCTGACGGTGAACTTATCATCATTCACGATTCAACTCTAAAGCGGACTTCAAATGTTGAGGAGTTATTCCCCCGCCGGAGACCCTGGCAGGTTCATGAATTCACCCTGGATGAGATCCGCAAACTTGATTTTGGCTCTTGGTTTGTGAAACGGGATCCCTTTGGCCAGATCGCTGCCGGAGTTGTCACTAGAGAAGATATTGAGACCTATGTGGGGGAACCTGCTCCGACACTAGAGCAAGCACTCTTGTTTACTCGCAAGCACAACTGGCTCGTCAATGTGGAAATAAAAGATCTTGCCATGAGGCCTGGCCACAGTCTTATCGTCCACAGAGTAATTTCTCTGGTGGAGAGACTGAACATGGTGGATACCGTCCTTGTTTCATCTTTCAATCATGACTATCTAGCCCAAATTGCCGCCTCCTACCCACACGTGGCCACGGGCCTCCTGGACACGAAACCTCATTTACGCCCAGCTACACTGCTCCGTCACCTCGGGGCTCGCACCTACCATCCTCGGAGAGCTTTTATTCCTTTGGCTGATATTCCAAAATTGAAGCGGCAGGGATTCGGGGTAAACATGCGAACAATAAACGACCGGAGAACCATGGAGAGACTGGTGAGGGCAGGCGTAAGCGGCATCTTCACTGACTTTCCTCAGGTGCTCGCCTCGGTCCTTACCGACTGTGAAACGGCCAAAGCCTAACCTTGATTATCAAGCCAATTTAACCCTTACCCACCACCTGCTGTCTGGGGCTGTGAGCCTGATCCACTTGCTCATCAGTTTTCTTCACCCAGCTTCCTTGGATAAAGGCCTCGGTCATTCTATAGGCTTCCTCATCCGTGTATTGTCTCGGTGGATGTTTCATGAAATAGGCGGACGGACCATAGAGAATGCCGCCTTCATTCCGCTTAAGAGCTAGTTTGCAGCATCGCACGGCATCAATGCCAACGCCGGCAGAGTTTGGCGAATCTTCCACAGAAAGGCGCAACTCCAAGTCCATTGGTATGTTGCCAAAAAGCTTGCCTTCCATGCGAATGAAGCAGATCTTGTTATCCTTTTGCCACGCCACGTAGTCGCTCGGTCCAATGTGGATGTTTTCGTCCGCCAACCTCTTTTCCATCACCGATTGGACCGCTTCTGTCTTGGATTTTTTCTTGGAAAGGAGACGACTACGGTTCAGCATGTTGAGAAAATCCGTATTTCCTCCAGTATTGAGCTGGTAAGTGCGTTCTAGTTTCACCCCTCGCTTCTTGAAAAGATCGGTGAGCATCCGATGAACAATGGTAGCGCCAAGCTGGCTTTTGATGTCATCGCCTATGATCGGAAGATTTCTCTCCTTGAAGCGGTTGGCCCAGGAAGGGTTACTGGCGATAAAAACAGGCATATTATTGATGAATCCCACCCCCGCTTCCAGAGCACATTCAGCGTAAAAGCGCGTGGCCTCCTCCGAGCCCACAGGCAGATAGTTCATCAGAATCTCCGCTTCCGACTCCTGTAGAATTCGTACGACATCCTCTAATTCAGGTTCCCTCTCCGTTGCAGGTACAAAGGTGTAGTTATCAGCATAATTCTGCATGTGTTCCGCAAGTCCGTCCAGAATTCGACCCATTTGAACGATGACGCCACTCTTGAGTATATTCCTGTAAAAGACTTTGGTGCAATTCGGCAGGGCAAAGATCGCCTCAGCCACATCCCTACCGACCTTCCTCTGGTCAATGTCAAAAGCCGCTACCACCTCGATATCATATGGTCTATACCCCCCTATATCCCAGTGCATCAACCCGATAGCATCTTCTCCGTCCCTGTCTCTATAATAATTAATTCCCTGAATCAAAGAGCTGGCGCAATTTCCGATTCCGACAACACCAATCTTAACAGTGCTCATCTGTCCACCCCCTACTGCCCTATTCACCCTCTCTTACGAGAGATAAACAGTTGCCCACTGCCGTCAAGAGCTGTAATAGACCTATCCAGACAGGACCTTCGCCTTTGTCAGAAAAAACAATTTCATTACTTGAAGCTAGAACACAATGCAGAATAGAAGATTTGCTTCGCTGTAACGAGATAGAGACGGTCGCGGTCACGGTTCTTGCAACAATGTAACATTATTGTCTCTTCTCAAAGACCTTGTCAAGCTTTGATCTTCTAGCAGATTCCCAAAAAATGAGTGGATCATTCTTCTAACCTCTATACAGGAGCTAGTTTACATTTGGTGTGCAAACGAAAGCTCTCTAGCTAGTCTGCATCGGGAAACTCGGTTCTCGGTTGTCATTCTGAGGAGCAAAGCGACGAAGAATCTCATGGCTATTGGTTTGCCTGGAGATTCTTCGCACCGCACAGAATGACATTAGGCAGTTTCCCGATGAACACTAGCTGATGCCTCCCCTTTCGTTCCAAGTCTCCCGGTCCATCCTACCCTGGCGATCTCAGCTTGGACACTGGGATGCCACAGAGGAATTTGAAAACCTCATCACCAGCGTTCACATAAGTGTGCTGGCTGTTGGGGGGAACGAAGACTATATCGCCAGGGGCCACCTCAAACCATTCGCCGTCTATCTGTACTCTTCCTTTTCCTTGCATAATATAGTTTTCGTGTTCAAAAGGATGAGTATGGTTTGGAGTATTGCCTCCCGGAGCCACTTCGATCACCCGTAAGGCATAAGTAGGGGCGCCATCCTTTTCTTCATCTATAACCCAACGGATAGTTACCCCTGGTGCCTCATCTCCGAAGACTTCGGCCTCCACTTCGCTGTAGTGGCAGACTTTTGCTTTAGATTCAGACATTTATAAACCTCCTTCTTTTGGCAAAGAGCAAGGACTTAGGTTTCAGTGTTCAGGTTTCAGGTTTCAGCCTATCCGTTTTTCCTCCCTGACACCTGACACCTGACACCTTGAGACTTAATGCATAGTACCTAGTAGAACTGACCTCTGATCTCCGACCTCTGACTTCTCGGCACCTTGGTGTTTGGTGCCTAGTGCTTAGTGTTTCGTGTCTAGTGACCAGTATCTAGGGGGCTCACTGCTTCAAACAAAGCCGAATAATCGCCCTCACTATATCCTTTTTCAAGGGTAATCTCCAAGAGGCGGCGAATAGCTTCTATACCTATGGTTTGCAGGTTTACGCTCTGTGCCGCACTATGGAACAAAGCCACATCTTTAAACAGATGTTTGCCGGGGAAGTTCGGCCTGGTGTAATCACGATTTAGCATTCTGTCGAGCTTCTTGTCAAAAGTTGGGGCAAAGAGAGCACTCTGCCGCAGGATCTTCATGAAAAGATCCACCTCAATATTGTGTTTCTGGACGAATCCGAGGCTCAGAGCAAAACCTGCTGTTAAAGAGGCTATGAGCTGGTTCATCGCCAGTTTTAGGGCCGAAGCTTTACCTACCTCTCCAATCATTAAAGGGTGAGGGCCGAAAATTTGCAGAAGATCAGACCACCGGTCAAGCTGTTTTTTTGACCCGCCAACCATGACCAGCAGATTGCCAGCTGTCGCCTCGGGGATGCTGCCCAGCACCGGCGCCTCGAGATAATCACCTCCTAGCTTCCGCACTTCATCCTGGAAGGCGATGCTCTCAGAAGGTGAAATGGTGCCCATCTGGATCACCGTGAGATCCTTCAGTTCCGGTCTTGGTCTGCTGTCGAAAATGACTTGCCGAATTGCTGCTGCGTCAGCAAGCATCAGGATAAGGCAATTTGCTGACCGAATTGCCTCTGCAGCGGACACCGCAATCTTAGCGCCTGCAGATCTTAATGATTCAGCCTTCTCCATGCTCCGATTGAAAACCGACACTTGATAGCCGGCTGCCAGAACCCTTTCAGCCATGGGACGACCCATGAGACCTGTACCTATGAAGGCAACTTTCATGCTCATACCCCTTTTTCTCGACCTGCCAAGGCAAAATCCACCGCTGCCCGAGCGTGGATTCTTGTGGTATCAAAAAGTTCCAACGGGGAATCTTTGTCTTTGATCAGGAGTGATATTTCCGTACATCCCAGGATGACTCCATCTCCGCCTCGCTCCCTCAGGCTGTTGATAATTCGGACAAAATGTTTCTTTGACTCCTCTTCTATTTTTCCCAGACAAAGTTCATCATATATGATTTGATTTATTATCTTCCGATCTTCTTCCGGGGGAATGAGTACCTCAAAACCGTACTTCACCCTCAACCTCCCTTTGTAGAAATCCTCCTCCATGGTGTACTTGGTTCCCAGCAGTGCGACTCGTCCAATTCCCTTCCTTTTGATCTCCATGGCAGTTGCGTCAGCAATGTGTAGAAGAGGAATCACCACTGCCCTCTGGACCTCTGTAGCCATTTTGTGCATAGTGTTTGTGCAGATTAAAATACAGTCGGCGCCACCTAGCTCGACTCGCCTGGCCGCCTCGCAGATGAACTCAGTTGCTTCCTCCCACCGGCCTTCTCGCTGCAATTCTACTAGCTCGCCGAAATTAACACTATAGAGCAGAACCTTCGCTGACTGATGTCCACCTAACCGCTCTTTGACCGTTTCATTTATAACCCTATAATACTCCGCCGTAGATTCCCAACTCATGCCGCCTATCAGTCCGATGACCTTCATGGGCAAATCTCCATCTTTTGTTTACTACCACGCCATACTCTAAAGAACTGTCTGTCTGGCCATTAAACCACTATTGTTGCTGACTAGTACACCACTTTCCAGGCGGAAAATTCAACTCCTTTGGAACACTCTTTGTTTGACCAATATTGCCGATGAAATTAATTAGTATCTTGTAAAGGGTGGCTTAATCTCTTACCCTCAAATAGAGACGCCGCCTAAATTATGCTTCATCTGTAAAATCACAAGGCGCGTCATTAGAAAAGTGATCGCGAGGAGCCAGCGATGATGAACAAACTTCTTTGGCAACCATCTGATCAGCGTATAAAAAATACTAATATCTATCATTTCATGAAGTATGTTAACTCGCGCCATGGAAAAAACTTCGCTAAATACGACGATCTTTATGAGTGGTCCACGGAGGAGAGTGGAGCTTTTTGGGCCACCCTTTGGGATTACGCTGAGGTTATCCACAGTAGATCTTACGATCAGGTGGTAGATGACATTAACAAAATGCCGGGGGCTAGATGGTTCGAAGGGGCTCACCTCAACTTCACCGAAAACCTCCTACAGTACCGAGATGACCGCATCGCCCTTAGCTTCAAAGGCGAAAGCCGACCTACCCTGAGCATTACCTACAATCAATTATATCGACAGGTGGCTGGTCTTGCTAAGTCGCTGAGATATATGGGAATTAAATCGGGAGATCGAATTGCCGGCTTTATGCCCAACATGATCGAAACGGTGGTGGCCATGCTCGCCGTCACCAGCATCGGAGCGATTTGGTCCTCTTGCTCCCCTGATTTCGGCATCAAAGGAGTCCTTGATCGTTTTGGCCAAATTGCGCCTCGCATCCTTTTTACTGCCGATGGATACTTCTATAATGGTAAAGGGTTTGATTCCTTGAAGAGAATTTCTGAGATTATCAAGGAACTGCCTAGCATAGAAAAGATTGTCGTCGTTCCCTACAAAGATATGGAACCTGATATTGGTTCCATGAGCAACACCATCCTCTTCGAGGACTTTCTCGTCCGCGAGGCCGGGGACTTAGCATTTGAACAACTTCCCGCCAATCATCCCCTTTACGTCTTGTATTCTTCTGGTACCACAGGTGTGCCGAAATGTATTGTTCATGGGGCGGCAGGGACATTATTGCAGCACATCAAGGAACTGAAGCTCCACTCAGATGTTAGAAGGGAGGATACCATTTTTTATTTCACCACCTGTGGTTGGATGATGTGGAACTGGCTGGTGAGTTCCTTGTCTCTCGGTGCCAGGGTTTTTCTCTACGACGGCTCTCCCTTTCATCCAGATCCAGGCGCATTGTGGCGCATGGTCCAGGACGAGAAAATCACTATTTTCGGTACCAGTGCCAAGTATCTTGCCGCCCTGGAAAAGGCAGGAGTAAAACCGAGAGAATCCTTCGATCTGACTTCCCTCAAGGCCATCCTCTCAACAGGTTCGCCGCTTTCTGCTGAAAGCTTCGAATTCGTTTATCGGGACATCAAAGAAGACCTCTGCCTCTCTTCCATCTCCGGGGGCACGGACATCATCTCCTGTTTTGCCCTGGGAAATCCCATGGGTGGGGTTTATGCTTCTGAACTCCAGTGTCGCGGCCTGGGTATGAAAGTGGAGGCTTATGATGAACAGGGTAACTCAGTGATTGGACAAAAGGGTGAGCTCGTCTGCACCATGCCGGCGCCCAGCATGCCAATTTACTTCTGGAACGATCCCGACAACAGCAAGTATCGTCAGGCTTACTTTGATACCTATCCGGGAGTATGGCGGCATGGTGATTATATAGAGATAACCGAGCACGGCGGCGTCGTCATCTACGGCCGTTCTGATGCCACCCTCAATCCGGGAGGCGTCCGCATCGGCACTGCCGAAATATACCGCCAGGTGGAAAGCATTCCCGAAATAGTAGACAGTCTAGTAGTCGGCCAGGACTGGGACGGCGATGTGAGAATTGTTCTTTTCGTGAAACTCCGTGAAGATATTAAGCTCACCAGCCAGTTGGTCGACAGAATCAAAGCCACTATCCGAGAAAACTGTACACCAAGACACGTTCCTGCAAAATGCCTCGAGGTCGCCGATATTCCATACACTATCAGTGGTAAGAAGGTGGAATTGGCAGTGCAGAACATTCTCCATGGCCGGGAAGTAAAAAACAAGGATGCCCTGGCGAATCCTGAGGCTCTCGACTGCTATGTGCACCTTCCTGAACTAAAGAGGTAAAATCACCTGGCATAAATGTATCCGCCGGGGTGGAGCCAGTATGTTTGGAAATTTACTGGCTATTGGCAAACCGGGAGATAAGGGGTAAGCTGGGACACCAAAAGGTCAAAAGTCGGTTAAAACCATTTCTCTTCTGATTTTGCGGAGAAAGGAGAAAAGATTATGAAGAGCAGGTTCGCCATTTTTCTTGTGACATTGTTCCTCCTATTTACCTGGGTTCCCGCTAGCTCTGCCGCGGTCGAATGGGATGTGGTCGGTACTCTTAATCTTAAGGAGAAGCCCCGCGACTCTGCCATGTCACTCAATGGCAAGTATATATTCGTTCTCACCGACAAGGGTGAGATCCACATCTACTCATCGGACGGCAATCTGGAAGGCACTATTTCCGTGGGTGAGGGTGTTGAGGGAATCAAGGTGGGCCCGAGAGATGACGTCCTCCTGGTGACCAACGCCAAAGACAAGACGGTGCAGGTAATCCTCCTTGATTTCATCCAGCACATCAACCTCTCCGGGTCCCCGGTCAAGGGTAATCCTGATGCACCAGTGGCAATTGTCACCTTCACCGATTTCCAGTGACCGTACTGCGCCAGGCTGGTGCCTGAACTCGAGCAGGTGCTCGAGAGATTCCCCAAACAGGTGAAACTGGTGTTCAAGAATTTTCCCTTAAGAAATCACAAGTTTGCCAGGCAGGCTGCCATCGCCGCTCTTGCGGCGGAGAAACAAGGTAAGTTCTGGGAGTTCCACGATCTACTCTTCAAAGATTACAACCACCTGAACGAAGAAAAAATACGAGAGATTGCCCAGCAGCTCAAGCTGAACATGAAAAAGTTCGACAAGGACCGGAAAGATCCCCAG
Organism: Deltaproteobacteria bacterium; assembly: GCA_037384945.1. Classification (GTDB taxonomy): domain Bacteria; phylum Desulfobacterota; class Syntrophobacteria; order BM002; family BM002; genus BM002. Next base: position 9,124 of record JARRNM010000018.1, on the reverse strand, counting down.
ATCATGGCGATGATCAACCGGGATATAGCTGAGGGCAACCAGGCGGGGGTGCGGGGAACGCCAACAGTCTTTATCAACGGTAGGCTTCTGCGGAATCGAAGCATGGCAGGGTTCCAGGAGTTGATTAAAAAAGCGGTGAAAGAGCCGGTCAAGTAAGAATAGTAATCGGCAGCAAATAATCCACCCCGACGATGAAATGATTGTTAGCCAACCTTTGCATGGCGTCGCCAACGGCCTTCTAGTTGGCCGAACAGTTTTGAGCTTGGCCCCATACAGTTGAGGAAAAGGTCTTGACAAACTAGTATGGTTAGCATATATTTCGATATATGTCGAACTATCGAGATGATCAAATCATACAATTTGCTGAAGCTTTCAAGGCTCTGTCAAACCCTAACCGCCTTCGGATGTTCCTCCATCTTATCACTTGTTGCGTGCCAGGAACCGTTGGTAGCTTTGATGCTGAAGCCGGCGTGAGCGCCTGTGTGGGAGATCTGGGCCGTGACTTGGACATTGTACCTTCTACAGTATCCCATCATATAAAAGAGCTGCATCGCGCCGGTCTCATTCGAATGGAAAGACGGGGTCAGAAAATTGAATGCTGGGTAGACCCGGTTATCCTGCGTAGTTTGGCGCGGTTTTTTGATGAACCCCTAACTTAGCAGAATGTTTTACGAATTTTTTTAATAATAAATTTCGATATTATTCGAATTATCGAAAAGAGGAGATTCAGATGGCGAAAAAACATCCTGATGAAATTCGAATCCTCGTACGAGACAGGTATGCAAAAGTTGCAAACCGAGACCCAATAAGTTGCGGGTGTACCCCGGTACTCTCGTGCTGTGCCGAACCCACCGTCTCCTTGGATGACCCCGGAGCACTCGGCGGATATTCTCCAGAAGAATTGCGCACTGCTCCTGAGGGCGCCAACCTGGGATTAGGGTGCGGCAATCCTCTGGCTATTGCCTCCTTGCAACCCGGAGAGACCGTTGTCGATCTGGGCAGCGGTGGTGGCTTCGATTGTTTTCTGGCGGCGAGAAAGGTGGGTGAGACCGGGAGAGTCATTGGTGTGGACATGACCCCGGAGATGGTCGCCAAGGCCAGGGAGAACGCTCGTAAAGGTGATTACTCTAACGTTAAGTTCCGCTTGGGTGAGATCGAGCATCTGCCGGTGGAAGATGGAAGGGCAGATGTCATCATTTCCAACTGCGTTATCAATCTTTCTCCTGAAAAACTCGGTGTTTTTCGTGAAACGTTTCGAATCTTGAAACCTGGAGGCCGCCTTGCCATTACCGATGTGGTGGCATCAGCGCCGCTACCTGCTGAATTTAAGCGCGACCCAACCCTTTTGTCCGGCTGCATTGCAGGCGCAGCTACTATTGAGGAACTCAATACCATGCTCGAGGAGGTCGGTTTCACAGACATACGAATTTATCCTGTGGATGAGAGCCGCATGTTCATCAAAGATTGGTTTCCAGATCTCAACCTTGAGGAGTACGTGGTCTCAGCCACCATCGAAGCCGTAAAACCTTTAGCATGAAAGCCCTCTATGATCGTATCTGCAAATTTACCCATTTATTACCCGGTAGGCTTTGGGTAATTGCTAATGAGGCGCGAATTATGTCTTTAGATAAACAGCAAATCTTAAGTGCGGTGATTCAGAAGAGTGATGTTCCCCGTATCTACAAAAACATTGCATCAGTTTACGATATTTGGGCGCGATTGACCGAGTCCAAGGCCCGAAATCGATGTCTGGAGTTGGCCATAATCCGAAATGGCGAATCAGTATTGGAGGTCGCTGTCGGCACTGGATTAACTTTCCTGGAGATTTTGAGATTAAACTCAGCAGGGCAAAATGAAGGTATTGATCTTACCGAGGAAATGTTAAACCGTGCCAAGGAGAAAGTCGAAAACCTGGGAGTCTTCAATTACCGGCTTGAAATCGGTGATGCCTACAATCTTCGTTATTCTGATAATAGCTTTGACTTGGTCATCAACAATTACATGTTTGATCTCTTGCCGGAGGAAGACTTTGTCGTAGTGCTTGCTGAATTCAAGCGCGTTCTTCGTCCAGGTGGCCGGCTAGTTTTGGTAAACATGACAAGACCTGAGCACTGGTATAATTCAGTCTGGGAAAATATCTACCGAGTTAACCCAGCATGGATGGGCGGTTGCAGGGGAGTTTTTTTACAGCCGCACCTGGAATCAGTTGGATTTGTCGAGGTCAGAAGGGAATTCATTAGCCAGCTTACCTTTCCATCTGAAGTCGTGCACGGGTTTAAACCAAAGTCCTAGATCAACGGTATGTTATGAGCAAAAGTAATTCACTCAATTTACCCATTTTTGGCATGGCCAGCTTTCGGTAAAAAAGGCTGTAACCTTTTTGAAGTCCTTTCCGTCTTATGGACAAAACATAAACCTGGGAGGATCTGAACCATGGAGGAAAGGACAAAGCTTTTAGTCGCGTTGGGAGCAGCAACAGCTGCGAACTGCATTCCCTGCTTTGAATATCTCCACTGCGAGGCAGGGGTAGCCGGTCTAACCCAAGAGGAAATTCAAGAGGTGGTGGCCCTTGCGAGCAAGGTCAAGCAAGGAGCCCATCTGGCCCTCAAAAACAGCATTAATGATATTATGGGATTGGAAGAGAAATATGATCTTCCATGTTCAAGGCAAGCAAGCAGTTCCTGCTGCGAGTGACCTGAACGGAGCCTCAATGGATTTTTGGAAAGTTTACGACGAATACTATGATCCCGTGAGAAAATTTATTCTGACCTATGTGCGGGATGAGTGGGTGGCGGATGATTTGATCCAGGATACTTTCCTGCGAGTGCAGAAAAATCTCGACAGTGTGAGAGACCCAGAGAAAATCTCTTCCTGGGTATTTCGCATAGCCTACAACCTCTGCCACGATCATTTTCGCCAGTCGAAAAGGTCATCTTTGAACAACCGCCTAATCCAGGCAGAAATCCCCACTTTTAAAGAGGCTATGGTCCAAAAAGAATTGGAGCAGAATCAGATGGGTCAATGCGTCCAAGACAAACTGGATCTTTTGCCAACAGACTACCGCACTGTCTTGATCTTGTCCGACACAATGGGTCTCAGCCAAAAGGAGATAGCTGAGATATTGTCCATTAGCGTCTCCAACGTCAAGGTGAGGATCCATCGGGCCAGGAACAAAATGAGAGCAATTTTAGAGGAGCATTGCTCTTTTGGTTTAGACGAGAGAAGCGTGCTCGTTTGCGAGCCCAAGGAACATGAAAAATAATTTGCTAAAAGGAATTATGATCTAGAGGAATATGGAGGAGATAATAACTATGGCAGGGTATGAGACCTTCTGGGGCGGCATTGGCTGGTGGTGGATATTTCCCCTGGTAATGATAGTATTCTGTTTTTTCATGATGCGGAGACGGAGGTTCTGCATGAGCGGTTGGTCAACATCCCGCAACGGCTCGAGTACAGCTTCTCTTGTCCCTTCCGACTCGGCCAGGGAAATTCTGGACAAGCGCTACGTACTCGGTGAAATCAGCAAGGAAGAATACCAAGAGAAAAGAAAAGATATAGGTCAAACTGGCAAATAGAACCTTTCTATTTGACGTTTCTCATCTTTGCACCAAAAGGTGTTCCATGTTGTTAAGAGGGTACCGCAAAGAAATCTTTCGGCCGGAGTGTAATCCCCAGTTCCAATCCCTTCACTGTATCGCTTACCTGGATGAGGATATCAGCCCTGTACTCCCTTATCTGAACGCCGTCTTGGGTGGGCATCAATATTTAAAAGAACCACCTGCTTTAACGCTCAAAGTCCACGGCAAGCTTATAACCCTTCACCCCCGGGAGATAGCCATCAATGCTTTGAAAAATGACTCGGAGGCCGACAAAATTTTGCAGTGGCTCAAGGAGGAGATCAACGCAACCTGGCAGCGGCGTGACTCTATTGAGCCCTGCTTTGAAACACCTGCTCAACCTCGCATTTTCGATATTCTGAGACTCCTGCCCAAGAGCAATTGTGGCGCATGCGACCAGCCAACCTGCACGGTCTTTGCCTCATTGGTGGCCCAGGGAGTCAGAGGACCTGAAGATTGCCCACCTCTGGTTGAGGGAAAAAAAGAAGAGCTACAGAGATATCTCGAGCAATTCAGCTTCGATTTATAGTTTCTCACAGCCTCAGCAAATTTCTCCTACGGTTTTTGACTTTGCTCCACAACTGCTGTTGAGGGCTGAGTCATTCCCTCCGCTTACGCTCGGTCTGCTGCCCTTGCAGGGCGGAGTTCCTTTGAAGGAGAGGCAATGGCAGCCCTCAAGTCCCATGCATGCGGATCTAACCCGATAACCGTACTTCTTCTTTTGAAATCTCATCCTGAAAGATCTCCCACTTTAACCTCAGTCCATCTCACTTTCATGTCGGATTACTCACTCCTTCCAGTAACCTTTGCTGCTCTCACTTCGTCTTATAGAGTGACTAGTGTCCATCCGAAACGGGACCTTTCGGATATCATTCTAAGGAGCAAGGCGACGAAGAATCTCGATGTTATTTGCTTTCCGGGAGATTCTTCGCAGAGTTTGTCCTGAGCTTGCTGAAGGACTCAGAATGACAATGTTGAGTTTCCTGATGGACACTAGGTAAAGGCTAGTTTGCTTGAGCCGAAAATCGCAAAATCAGAGATGGAGAGGAGGAATTAAAATGACTGAAGAGAAAAAAAGCAACAAGGAACAATTCCAGAACTGCTGCCAGGGTATGGACTTTTCCGGGATGATGGAGGCGATGATGAGTCAGAGAGAGGAGCTTTGTGGCTGCGGTTGCATGGAGATGATGAAGAAGATGATGCCGAAATCCTCTTCGCCCCGAAGGCAAGAGAAAGAAACACCCGGTTAGGTAGAAGGGGCTCTACTTTCCCACCTATGGGGATCATGACGCAGCTGAAATCACGATAGGTCCAATACCCCATCTATTGACCACACCTTTCGAGTCCAACTTAAAGGAACCAGATTTTCGGGTTCCTTTTAAAATGATGCTCACTGGTGTCGATATCACTCTGGCGCAGTGTCTGATTCTGCTCCGCCTATCTTATTGTCTTGCCTAGAGAAAGAACTGTACCAATGACAGTCATTATATTCTTCCTCGGCTGGCTCTTTTTAAGATATATTGGGGTCTGTCTGATTCTATGGACTGAACAGAATGTTAGAGGGAGGTAAATGAGATGGGAAATCTTGAGGAGATTTTGGTGAAGAGAAAGAAAAATAGAGATCGCCTGGAAAAAGAGGCCCCTGATCTTTTTAATGGATTCAATCAACTAATGAGGCACTACTACAAGGAAAGCGCTTTGGACTTGAAACAGAAGGAACTCATCGCTGTGGGAGCAGCCGTTGCCACAAGGTGTATTCCCTGTTTGGCCAATCATGCAAATAATGCTTTTACTCATGGTGCCACAAGGGAAGAAATAATTGACGCAGCCGCTATTGGGGTGGAATTTGGTGGCGGACCATCTTTTGTTGCTGTAAGAGATAATCTTCTAGATTTTCTTGACGACATTGGAGGGTAGGGTGGTTTTGGCGAACCCTCATTCATGAGAAAGACTCTGGGTGGAATGATAAAGCCTAACATGTTGAAATTCGGTATGAATATCTGGCCACCTTTCCTCGGTGCGGGAATAAAAGTCAAACACATCGCACCTGACTACAGAGAAATAGTCGTATCCCTGAAATTGCGCTGGTACAATCGTAACTACGTGGGTACACACTTTGGTGGCAGCCTCGCTGCCATGACTGACCCCTTCTACATGCTCATGTTGATTCAGATCTTGGGCAGTAGGTACACTGTGTGGGATAAAACCAGCACGATTAATTTCATTGCTCCCGGCAGAGGAACTGTGACAGCCTGCTTCACCTTGCAGGACGACGAAATATTAGAGATCAAAAACAAAACAGCCAACGGTGACCCTTATTTCCCTGAATTCTCAGTGGACATTGTCAGCGAATCGGGCGAGGTTATAGCTAGGGTTGACAAGACACTCTACATTCGCATGAAACAGGGTTAAAGTATGACGAGAGCTTCCTGGAGCCATGCTCATTGACCAAGTACTTCCCAAGTATGACCAACGGGAATATCATCAGATTCACATACGAGGAGAGCGAACAGAAGTCTACCAAACCGTTCGAACTATCGATTTTTCCGATTCCCCTATCATCCGTACTTTGTTTCGATTGCGGGGACTTCCCTCAACATCAACTAATCTGGATGGGCTTCTCCGGGTGGGTTTTTTGCTCCTCCACGAGACTCGTGACGAGGAGTTCGTTCTCGGGCTCGTCGGGAAATTCTGGACTTTACGGGCCGAGATCCTCAAAATGAATCCCGTTCAGTATGGGGAATTCAACCGAAAAGGATATGCGAAATTAGCCTGGAACTTCGCCATCCAGGAGTCAACCTCTGGCACCGTGAGCTTGTCTACCGAAACACGAATTGTCTGTACAGATGGTCACAGCAGATCACGCTTCAAGCTTTACTGGGCTCTGATCGGCAGATTCAGTGGCTTGACTCGTCGGGAGATGCTTCGCGGCGTCAAAAGAACGGTAGAATTGAACAAAAACAAATTGAGGACATGATAAACTAGGAAAAATAAGCTGAGCCTGTTCGTCTCCATGATAACGTTGGCCGGTGTCTGGTTTTTTATGGTTACCATTCCAGGGCCTAATTTTCTTGTAGTAACCCGGTTTTCTATGTCAGATTCAAGAAAATCGGGTCTACTCATCGATCTGGGGATGTAAACAGGTGCAGGAGTCTGGGCTACAGCGAGCCTTATAGGACTTAGCGTCCTATTCAATCGTGCCGCGTGGCTCTATGAGACGATTCGTTTCATGGGCGGACTCTACTTGTTATGGATTGGTATCAAAACAATTTGGTCCGGTTTTTTTATCTTCAACATTTTTTGGAGTAGGCCACCTGCCTCAGAGCAGCTTTGCCACTTTTCGACGTGGTCTGCTTACCAGCTTCTCCAATCCAAAAAAAGCTGCCTTCTTTGGAAGCCTTTTTTCGGCCACCCTCCCACCTCGAGCACCCACTTGGGCCTATTTCACCGCAGTAGGGATGATCGTGTGTATTTCATTGTTCTGGTAAGGCTCGGTTGCCTGTTTTTTTCATTTCCCCAGGTGCAGCATCTGTATCGCCGAACGAAACCGACTCTTGATTTTATCACAGGTTCTCTCTTGTCTTTCTTGGGCCTCAGGCTAGCTCTCTCCAAGTCATAAAAATGACCTCGATCTGCATAACCTCTGATAGATTTTGAGAAGAAAGCTGTGCTATACATACTGCGAGACCCTTAATCGAGAAAGGTTTTTACCATGGAAATCAGAGTAACTAAATCAACCACTGTTGGCCGGAAGCCCCGCCCGCAAGATTCCCAACTTGGTTTCGGCAATTACACTACCGACCACATGTTTCTTTTGGACTATTCCGAGAGCAAGGGATGGCACGATGGGCGAATTGAACCTTATGGCGTCCTAAGGCTTGATCCGACCGCCATGGTGCTTCATTACAATCAAGAGATTTTTGAAGGTCTCAAGGCCTACCATCTGGAGGACGGCGGAATTGGGCTCTTTCGGCCGCAAAAGAATATTGAGCGAATGAACGGTTCTGCCAGAAGAATGGTAATGCCTGAACTGGACCCGGACCATTTTCTCCGGGCCCTGAAGGAGTTAATCCTGCTGGACCGTGCCTGGATCCCAAAATCAGAGGGTACTTCACTTTACATTAGACCTACCATGATAGTGAGTGAACCTTGCCTGGGAGTTAGGCCTGCGAAGGAGTATCTCTTTTTTATCGTCCTGGGTCCGGTAGGCGCCTATTACCCCGAAGGATTCAACCCCACCAAGATCTACGTCTCTGACCACTATGTGCGCGCCGTCAGGGGAGGTGTGGGACAGACTAAGACCTCCGGCAATTATGGAGCCACTCTATACGTTTCGCGGGAAGCTGCTCAAAAAGGCTATACCCAGGTACTGTGGCTTGATGCCATAGAACGTAAGTATGTCGAGGAGGTTGGCACCAGTAATATCTTCTTCCTTATGAATGATAAGCTTGTCACTCCACCTCTTGGCGGCACTATCCTGCCAGGCGTCACTCGAGACTCAGTACTTCGGCTTGCCAGCCACTGGGGTATAGATGCCGTAGAACGTCAAATTTCCATCGACGAAGTAATTGACAGTTGTAAAGATAAGTCTTTAAAGGAAATGTTTGCCACTGGCACCGCCGCGGTAATTTCTCCTGTAGGCTTACTCTGTTACAAGGGAGAGGACTTTCAGGTAGCTGACGGCCAGACAGGAAAACTGTCTAAAAAACTCTACGACGAAATCACCGGCATCCAGTATGGCCGGAGGGAAGATCCTTTCGCTTGGCGATTTCGCCTAGATTGAATCATCCCCTGACTGCGGCCCTCCTCTTTATCCCTGTCTATGCGCGGCATAGGCTCTACCAGACGGGCTGGAAGCAGAGCCAGAGGCCGGCCAGGGGCGAGATATTTTTTTGTGGAAAAAATGAGCGGTTTAATCTGTTGACCAACTGGAGATTGATATTGCTTGGGATTATTGAGGTCCATAAAGAAGAGGATATCTTTGAAATAAAAAGATTTTTTAGGGAATACGCTGACTCTCTGGAAATAAACCTGGATTTTCAAGGTTTACAGGAGTAATTGGCCGGCCTTCCAGGCGATTATGCTTCACCGGGCGGCTGCCTTCTCCTTGCCTTATGGCAAGGCCAAGTGGCTGGCTGTGTGGCTCTCAGACAGTTTAGCCCCTCCATCTGCGAGATGAAAAGGTTCTACACCCGGCCGCAATTCAGAGATTTGGGGATCGGCAAGGCACTTTGTGAAGAGGTGATCGTCAGGGCTCGTCGTCTGGGTTATGAGCGCATGCGTTTGGACACCCTTCCTTCGATGGAACAGGCGAAGGGGTTGTACGCCTCTCTGGGATTTAGGGAGATAGAGCCTTATCGATTCAACCCGGTCGAAGGTGCGTCCTTCATGGAATTGATCCTTTAGCTCGGAGGCTTCATGAATGACTTGCTGCGACCGTGAATATGGCCATCCTTCCGGGCGTCCTCGGGTGTTGCCCCCTGCGAGGTACCTTTCAGGTACGGTTC
>JARRNM010000017.1:24624-30856 GCA_037384945.1 Deltaproteobacteria bacterium | reverse complement strand
TGGAAGGGAATTTTCTTTAGTTTCCAATGCATAAACGAGGAATTTGCTGCAGGGTCAAAGAGATCAAGGGATTGCGCGGAGGCTTACTCTGCAGTGCGGAGCAGAAGAAATTATTGACCCAGAGATTGCAGCAAAGGCCCTTTTATAGAGGGGAACTAGTGAGTGGTGGGCTTAGTAATCTGATACCTCTTGAGTTTGTCATACAGGGCGGTGCGGCTTATTCCTAAATGTTGGGCCGCCTCTTTTTTGACCCAACCGCACTTCTCCAGGGTTTCCACCAGGAGATTCTTTTCCTGTTCCTCAATGGTAGGCAGTCTGTCCGTAAGAGTAAGACCTCCCTGGGTCTGGATTACGGCGGGCAGGTCTGTGGCCTCGACTCGGTCTCCCTTGGTCAGCACGGTTGCGTGCTCGATACTGTTTTCCAGCTCCCGGACATTGCCTGGCCAGTCGTAGCCCAAAAGCAAACGCATGGCCTCGGAAGTAAACCCTTGAATGTCCTTATCCTGTTCCTTGACAAAGCGACTGAGAAAATGGCGGGCCAGTATGGGGATGTCATTTCGCCGTTCCCTTAGTGCGGGCAGGTGGATAGGAATGACATTGAGGCGGTAGTAAAGATCCTCCCGGAAATTACCATTTTTCACTTCCTGAAGGAGGTCCTTGTTGGTAGCTGCAAGTATATGCACGTCCACGGACAGAGTCTTTTCGCCTCCCAACCGTTCAAACCGTTGGGACTGAATCACCCGCAGAAGCTTGATCTGGGCCGATGGCGCTATTTCGCCAATCTCGTCCAAAAATACAGTGCCGCCGTGAGCCTGCTCGAAGCGCCCGATCTTCTGGCGGATGGCTCCGGTGAAGGCGCCTTTCTCGTGGCCAAAGAGTTCACTTTCCAGAAGGGTAGTCGGGTAGGCCGAGCAATTGATGACGATAAAAGGCTTGTTATGGCGAGGACTGCGCCGATGAATGGCCCGGGCCACTAATTCCTTGCCGGTGCCGCTCTCACCCTCAATAAGCACTGTGGCATCGGTAGGGGCGATATCCTCAACGAGCTTATAGATCACCTGCATCTTGGGATCCTTGCCAATGAGGCCGCTGAATTCTGCCGTGCTCTCCACCCGTTTCTCGAGATCCCGTATTTCCTCTTCGTAGGTTACAGCCTTTTTAATTGTTTCAGACGCATACTCCAAGACCAGTGCAACCATCTCGAGTGCCTTTTCGTCACACAGGCATTCCGCTTCACAGGTTATGACAAAAGCGCCTTCGAGTTGATCCCGAATTCTTAAGGGAATGATGGTCTGCCGGGCCTCAGGAAAGTAATCGGGTATGAGTGGAGGTTCGAACTTGTTTTCGGGCGCAATAGTCATGCCGTCCAGATCTCTCAGAATAGTGTGGGCGGTCGCAATCATCTCTGGATCTTCATGGGTAGAAATTCCCGCCTCCATCAGGGTGAAGAGCATATTGCGCTCGCTATTGAAAATATGAAGAAGAGTGTACTGACTGCCAACAATGTTTTGCACCGCCTTCATGAGCAGGGTACCCACTCCGTTGAGCGTCCGATAGGAGCCAATCTGTTTGAGCATATTACAGAAAGTGTCCATCTCACTGTGTGCTCGTTCGAGTTCCTCTTCGGCCTGCTTACGTTCGCTCACATCTGCGGCAATCTGCAGTACAGCTGTACGACCGTCCACCCAGCGGATTGCTCGATCACGGACTTCGTACCACTTTCCGGTTGCCTCCTTTTGAAATTCCCGGACACTTACTCCGGCCGGCTCACCGTCAGGGGTGAGCAGTCTCTCCTTTGTACAGAAATCGCACGGACCGGATTGACCATTCTGCATGACCTGCCAGCAGATCTTGCCCTCCACTTCGCCGAAGAGATCTCGGACATACTTGTTCCCGTAAAGGATTTCGTAAGTTTCCACATCGGCGACATAAACAGAGGCATCCAGACTGTCCATAACGGTGAGAAGTCTAAGATGAGATTCTTGGAAATCCTTGGTCTTATCCTTCACCTGAGCTTCCAAGGTCTTGTTATAGCGAAGGGACATGGCTAGACCATAGAAGCAGCCGAAAAAAATCGATATGACTACAACTGCCACCAGTAAAAGGTGTTTGATGTAGGCTGAGCGGATCAACCTTGTCGCATCTTTCTTTGGTGCCCATACCCCGAGCGCCCACTGCTGTGGGCCGAGGCGCACCGGCATATAGGCGATGAGCTTTTCCTCTTTGTCTCTTGAATACTGCCTAGTGGAATAATCGAACCGGTAGTAGGAATATTCTGCTGTTCCCGTATCACCGGCCGTCATCCTCTTCACTACCTGTTGGTAGAAAGGAAACCCCTCGAACTCCTGCAAATGCAAAAGGTTTTTTCTGAAAAACGAGCTATCAGGATCCCAGAGTACTTTGGACGTGTCGTCGATGAGAAAAGCGTGTCCACCCTCGGTGGATTTTACCGGAGCGACCAGCTTGTCAACCAGGTAGTCTAAATCGAGGCTGCAGAATGCTATTCCGGCAAATCGGCCCGAAGGAGAGGGTGAGCTTTGGTTCGGCTGGGCGGCGAACATGGCGACTGCCAATACCATCCCTGTTTGACTCGTCTCAACCTGCTCGGGTTCAATGAACCGGATGAAATAGTTTTCAGAGGCGGTCAGCTCCTTAGCTGCCAGATAATAGGTTCGCTGTGAATAATCAGCACCCTCCCACGCTGGAGCGTTCGCACTGAACCTCAAAACGCCGTTGGCATCCAACACTCCAATGTTTCTGACCCCCAAACGTTCAAGTTCATTGATTTCCAGGGCCAATATATGCCTGGTGGTGATCTCGTCAAAGTGAACAACCCCTTCCATTCTCGCCATGGCGTGCATGGCCTCTGCTATATTTCTGAAGTAGAGTTCGATCCCTCCAACTGCTCCTTTGGCCATAACTAGTTGCCGCTGGTTGAATTCCTTGAAAGTCGCTTCCTCTGTAGCTTTGAGAGATTGATAGCCCGCCGTGAGGATAAGAGCTATTAGCAGAAGGTTTATGAGGACTATGAGCCATGGCCGCTCATTCAGAAAGTGTATGGCTTTATTAATGCTCATGGTTTTTCCATCTCAAATAATAGGCTAAGAGCACAAAACACCGCCGGCGCCGCAAGACTGCTCATAATACCCAGCGTCCGGCGGTGATGGGCAAATTCTCCCCATAAAGGAAGAGCAACTGTTAATTAATGTGATAATTACGGAGAAGATATTTCGCTGTTCCATCAAGCTTGATATCAATATATGTGCCAGAAACGATTTCGCCTTGATATTTCTTTTAAAACAATATGTTAGGAAGTTTTGGAGTCGCTGCACTTTCGTGGGACTTGGTGAAATGACCAAATGTTTTCGGTAATTTCACCTGGCGGTAAAAGAAGAGCGCTGCGCTGTCATTGGGCATAGGGTAAAGCGAGACGTGAGGTCGGGCGAGACGAGCGAGACGGGGATAGGAGGTCAGAGGACAGACGACAGATGACAGAGGACAGAATGAGGATTGCGGATTGATGAAAGGTACAAGGCGCAAGGCACAGGGCTCAAGGTGCGAACCGTTTTGTTAATTGGTTGATTACAGAATTAGAAAATTAGTTAAATCTGTTTTGGCAAATTGGAAATTAGAAGGTTTTGATTCTGACAGCTGAAACCTGACACCTGAAACCTCATGTTATGTTAGCTCGAGTTTCATTACCCAAAGATCATCATTATGAGAGGCCTGGGGAATTGTGGACACAAGTTTAAAACCGACTCTTTGATACAACGATATCGCAGGATTACATGTTTCCAACACGATAACCTCAACCTCGGCAACCTGTCTCTCCTCTAAGATTTCCACCAGTTTGTTGATTAGCTTGGTTGCAATACCCCTACGTCTATATACTGGATGAACAGCAACCTTCAAAAGAGTAGCACTGACGTTGCTGTGGCGGCAACCAGCAATGAGGAAACCGTAGATCTCTTGATGACCAGAGACAAGAAAAATTTCTTTTGATATGTTCTCCAAAAGTTCGCGATCCCAGGGATTTGGAAAAGAAAGCTCGTCGATCTTTATAACTCCCTTTAAATCTTTTTCTATAACAGACCTCACAATCATAGTTTATCTGACACTTGCCTGGAGATGAGGGTAATTGGGTGCGAATTTTTTCTTTACACTTTGTAGTTCCTCAGGTGTAGTGTTTTCACCCAGGTCCATAAGATCTCCCTCCACCGACTGGACCAGGTTCTCCTCAAACATCCTTATCCAGAACATAGCGCTATCTCGGTTTGCCCCCTGCACATGGATACCCCCGGACATTTCCTCTGGCACTGAGGTCTGACCAGGGTCCTGGACATAGACATCACCGCCGAATATTTTCCTGAGGCATTTAAGAAACTCCCGGCCTAACCCTCTCCGTTTTTCTCCGACAACTTCCAGATGAAAGAGGCTGACCTGCCTCAAACCCTGCTCGTCCAGCCATACACTGAGCTCACCTTTATACTTGCTGGGATTTTCAAAGTGGAGCACTTCCAAAGGGCCGTAGCCCTTAAGATTTGTCAGAATTTCTTTAATGCCCAGTTCTTTGTCCGCTCCCGTCCAGATAATATCTTTCCAACATACCTCGGTCATAAGTAGAGATCCCCTTTCTCAAAGAAATTTGTCCCGCAGTTTTCGCAAAACATCCTGCTCGCTAGTAGTTAAACTGGGGAATCTCAAGGGGGATTGAAATTGGCTAAATCTTCCTATGTCGTTGACCTCTCCCCTTTTGTAGGTCCACTTCCCCTTTTTCCTAGAAACTAAGATGTCAGGCGGCATTATATCCTACTATTCCTATCGCTATTTTGCAATAATCAGATTGGCGTAGGCAATGGGAAGGTTTTTTCTATCAGATTATTCTGGCTTTTCTCTCACTGGGTTGGCCACAGAGCAGATTGCGGATTGAGGGAGGCATAGAGCATGGGGCATGGGGCATAGAGTCAGAGGTCAGAAGTCGGAGGTCAGGGGTCAGAATGTGGATTGTGGATTTCGGATTGGGCATTTGGGATTGGCGATGTGAGATTTGGAATAATGACAGCGAAGCGTAGTGACCTAGTGACGGCGAAGCCAAAATGACCTGAAGCTCGTCAGAGCGAAGCAGTGGTGTCTAGTAATCTTCTGCCTGCTGTCTGTTGCCTGCTGCGAGCTGCCAGTTCCAAGTTGGCCCTGTACCCTATGCCTTGACACGACGGACTGCAGACCACCCCCGTGGAATGGACTTCGTATTCCACAGGGCAGGCGAACAACTGACGCTCATTTTTTCTGCTTCTCTGGGGTTACTTTCTCCTGCTGCCCCTCTTTCATCTCGCGGGCCTTTTGATATTCCAGACAGGCCGAATCTCCATTGCCAGTATGCACATGACCTTTCAGGTACCAAGCAGAGGCCGCGGGTATGACAACAAAAGGAGCCACCGGTGCAAATATAATCGCACCAACGGTGATCAACGCGTTAGCGGTCGTCTTGGCGGCTGCTCTCAAGGGGAATGTACTTACCTTGGGATCGTTCAACGGGCCCTTGATATTCACCGGATCGGCCTTGGTAATAATGTCGAGCGATTTCTTATCCGGCACCAGGACGTAATCTACTTGCTCCCGACCCAGATCGATGGTTCCCGCTCCGGTGATCGTAATGTCCTTGGCGTTCAGTATAAAGGCCTTGGTGGAGATGACCCCCTTGTCGATGGTGTAATCGGCCACCCCGCAACTTATATCGTAATACTTTTGATCCGTTGCTTTCTTCCAGGCCCAGCCCGCCACATCCCAAAAAACCAGGTCAGCCAGGGGAGCAGAGAGCTTGCCGTTCTGCATGGTTATGTAGATACTGCCCTGGCTGTTTGCCGCCATTTCGTGGGGACTTAACCCGGATGTGCTGAAGGACATGTCGACATTCATCTCCGCCTGAAGCTCTTTCTTGTATGCCTGGATATCAAGAGCCCGCCGGGGATCGATGTTTTCGCCGAGGGCTTTGAAGGTCAGGCGGGGAATCTCCCGGGTATCAAGCTCCAGATCCATGTCGAGTTTTCCTCTTGGATAGACAAGACGGGCCGGGCTGATGGACAGCAGGCCTGATTTGACCTTCACCTGGAACTGGGCGGAATTAGCGAGAAATTGTTCTCGAGCAAAGGATTCCACCTCGACTCCAATATTCAGGTCGACTTTTTTCAGCCAGCCGAAGTCTATGGGTTCATCGCTGAATACGGGCCCCTCC
>JARRNM010000017.1:0-24598 GCA_037384945.1 Deltaproteobacteria bacterium | reverse complement strand
GTGCCCCTTATCCGCATGGGCGTTGCATCAAAGACTCCGTTGACTCTTGCCTTCACCTCGGTTTGGCCGGCAGTGAGAGTAGCGTTGAATGTCCGGTTTTCGCCGCTTCTTCTTATCTGGCTATCCAGCTGCACCGGTCCGATGGCGGGCCACTGACGATCAAAGAGTGCTCCAACCAGCTGCAGGTCCCGGGCAGTGAGACTGCTGTTGAGCAACAGGGTGGAAGGGTCCTTGAAATTATCGTAACTGCCGTCCAGCTTCAGGCTCAAAAGTCCCGGCTGGGAGCTTTCCAGCTTAAGGGAATCGATGCCCAGGGCTCCATCACTGTCCGAGATTTTCACCCGGCCGGTTAGAGCACCAAGCTCCGGCGGTTTGTCTAAATTGACAAAAGCCGCAAACTGACGGCCATCCAAATGCAGCCGTCCATCCCCTTTGACCCCCTTCATGGCAAAGAGATCCTCGATATAACCCGTTATTATCACCACCGGGTCGCTCACTTTTCCCAGCCGTAACTGACCGGAGTCCAGGGAGAGTTTTTTCTTCTTGCCTAGGATGTTGGCCTGGGCGGCAAGGGGGCCCAGTTCCGGGATGGGGTAACCCAGTGCTTCGGCAAGTGCCCGGCTGCTGCTGGAGCTGCCCTGGATGGCAAGATTGGTATTCTGCGGCCGCCATTTGTTGGCAGGGCTGAACTTGCCCAGGGTGCCGTTCAGGTTCACCAGTAGCAGATTTTCCTTACCGGCTGCCATTGACACTTCATCAATAACAAGATTTTGCTCATCGCCGGAGATTTGCGCTCGAGCCTCGAGTGGCCCAATCGAGGGGATTTCATCCTTGAGACCAAATACCCCATTTAGTTTCCCAGTGTTATCGGTGGTGGTGTTGGCCTCGAGTTTGATCTCCCGGACACGCAACTCGGGCAGCAGGATGACCTGCCCGGCTGAGCCGAAGACTGTGATCTTTAATGGTGCAGTCTCGCCGGTGTGGATCTGAAGCTGGTCCAGTCGGTGGCGGCCGGAGACCGTGTGCAAGTGGGCCTCACCGCTGATTGGGCCCAGTTCGGGCAGTTCCCGGCCGATCCAGGGAGAAAGCGATTGGCTGGTGCGGCTTTGTGCCTGGACCTTCAGGTCGATGGTCTTGAAGGGGTCGGGCTGATCCCAATCACCAAATGAAATATCCCCCTTGGCACCGATCCGGATACCGTTTTCCCTGCCGCCGAACAGTTTGATCTGATTGAGTTTCAACGCCAGAGTGGAGCCTTCGATTTTGAAGTTCAGATCCAGGGGGCCAAAATCAGGCAAGCCCAAACCCACCCTTTTGGCCAAGACCGCCCCCTCTCCTGCTTGGATGGAGACCTTCAAGTCATAGCCCCTGTTGGGCCGGGCCGACAGGGGAAATTGGGCAATCCCACCGCTGAGGCTTGTCTGAATGGAGCTCTCATCCTTGGTTTGAATTACAATGTTCGTCAGAGATGGGTCACCCACGGTCGAGCTTACATCGCACTTTCCGGTAATGGCGCCGAATTCCGGTATTGTTTCAAAAATCAAAAATCGTGCTGCCCTGGTGCTTGGGGCGTTAAAGACCAGCTGAGCCTGGATGTTTACCGGCTCCACACCTTTAGGCGAATGGGCCAGGCCAAAGCTCCCGGAGAGTGACAGGTCGAGGTCCTGCTCCGTTCTGCCGTGAAAATGGAAATCCTTGACACCAAACATTGGATAAGCCCCGGAGATCTGTGCTGATAGCCCGGCACTTTTTACTGCTCCCAAGCTTTCCGGCAGCAGTGGAGTTAACCAGGTCGGGTCCTCCAGTTTGCCGGTGAGATTGAGTTGTACGCCCTCGAGCTTAATCAGATTGGCAATGTTACCTTTTAGCTCCACATTGGACTGTTTGGGGCCGCGGTATGTTGCTGTGATCCCCTCCATTGGGAGTTCGGAAAAAGTACCCTTTAGTTGTGCTGCAAGGTTTAATTTTCCCGGAATCTCGATATGCGGGCTAACTTTTACCGTTTTATCTGCGTCCGGTGTCCATCCACGGACAGTTGCCTCGACTAGGGGCTCCTTTTGAGCAAAATCGACCTGACCTTCCAGCGAAAGATCAAGCACCGCGCTTCGCACCCCAATAGAGAAGGCCAGGGGCTTTCCGGCAAAGTAGGCGTCCTCGTCACTCAGTACGATTTTGACGCCCACCTGCTGATGGCCGAGCGCCACCTGCCCCCTTGATTCCACAGTTTTATCAGGCTTCAGCTTCAGGGTGAATTCACTTACATGGCCACCGGGCAATAATAGTGAACTGCCGTTATAGATGATTTCCACTTTTGAAATCCGGGCGTCATGCAATAACGGCGTGAGCGGCAGTGAGAAGTTCCTTGGGCCGGATTTCAGCTCCGGCTCGGCCGTCGCCTTGGAGGGCGATTCATCTTTCTTGATTTCAATGCGGGTATTGCCGATGATCAGATGTGGTACATCCAACTGCCCGAGAAGCAATCTCGGCAGGCTGATCTGCACCTGAAGAGAGGCGGTTGCAGCCCGGTACTGTCGGCCGGTATCCGTAATCACCAGGTCATCTACAGCCAGAGTTGGCGTCAAGGTGCGGCTGATATGGGCATCATCCCAGTGCACGACCCGGATTGCTGACGACGATTCCAGTTGTTTGACCACGTAGGCAAAAAGGGTGGCGTCGTCAACCAGGAGATAGAGGGAGATTATTACCAGAAGCACAGCAACAAACAGAGCCAGTGCTGCTAGAAGGATTCGCTTGAGTGTTTTCACTTGGGTCTAAATATTCTCTGCCGGAGTAGTTGGCGCTCCGCTTTTCTTAGTCTTAAATTGGTGCCAAAGAGATATACAGCAGGAATTAAACTTTTGCAATTCCCATGAGCAAGCGGACCAGATAAGCCAGCAGTCCTGCAGCTGCCAAGCCGCCCCACCAGAGGATCAAAAACCACATCCATTGCTGCTGCTTTTTAGTAAGAGGTCTCATGGGATGCTTTCCCCCTGAATAAGTAGTAACTGTAGCCTACGTATCCGAGTACCACAGGTAACATCAGGACTGTCCCCACCAAAAGCAAAGATTGAGATTCCGGTGCTGCTGCCCCTTGCCAGATGGTGATTTTAAAGGGCACTACATAAGGCCACAGACTTATGGCCAAACCGATGTATCCCATGAGAAAAACTCCAACACTCAGAAGGAAAGGTCGATATTCTTTTTGCTTATGTAAATCTCGCCAAATTACCACGAACATGGCAAGGGTAAGCAAGGGTACCGGCAGGAGCAAGAAAAAGTTGGGCGAACTGAACCACAAAACTTTGACAGCCTCGTTCATCAAAGGCATGCACAAGCTCACCAGGCCCATGAAAAGAGCAACGTAGAAAAGGAGATAGTTGGCGCACTTTCGCGCCCACTCTTGGGTGGTGCCATCGGTTTTCATCACTACCCAGGTGGCCCCCAGCAGACCGTATCCACACACCAGAGCAAAACCCGTCATTACGCTGAAGGCATTCAGCCAATCGAAAGGGCCGCCGGCAAAGCTCCGGCCCTCCACCTGGATCCCCTGTACCAGTCCACCCAGGAACATCCCTTGCATGAAGGTTGCAACCAGGGAGCCGAAGTGGAAAGAATAATCCCATATTCTCCTTGATTTGCCCGTCGCCTTGAAGCGGAACTCAAAGGCTACCCCCCGAAAAATCAGACCGAGGAGCATGAGGATCACCGGGAAGTAGAGAGCCGGCATCAACACAGAGTACGCCAGGGGAAAGGCGGCAAACAAACCGCCGCCGCCAAGGACCAGCCAAGTCTCATTGCCGTCCCAGAAAGGAGCAATCGAGTTCATCATCCGGTCACGGCATTCATCGGAGGGAGCAAAAGGAAAGAGAATCCCAACCCCGAGATCAAATCCATCCAGCAGCACGTACAGGAGGACGGCCGTGGCAATTAGGGCAAACCAGACAATAGGCAAGTTTAAGAAGCCTGCAAAACTAAACATCTCTTCCTCCTGCTTCTTATACCATATCAGTTACCAGGGGCGGTTCATCTACGCCATGGTCACCATAAGCCTCTTTGTCTATGCTGGGACCTTTGCCAATGAGTCGCA
This sequence comes from Deltaproteobacteria bacterium, assembly GCA_037384945.1. Classification (GTDB taxonomy): domain Bacteria; phylum Desulfobacterota; class Syntrophobacteria; order BM002; family BM002; genus BM002. The sequence goes on along the minus strand of JARRNM010000017.1, from coordinate 20,511 downwards.
GAATGTAGTAACTGCCCGCGCCGAATATAAAGAGGTAGGCGATAATGAAGGCCAGTAGAGATAGAGCGATGTGTGGACCAGGGACGGGTGAGGCTGATTCGGCGGTGCGAATCACCCCGTAGGCCACATAGGGTTGCCGGCCGATCTCGGTAACGCCCCAGCCGCAGATGACGGCGATGAAACCTGCCGGCGTAAGGACCATGCACCAATACTGGAACCAAGGGGTGTCAAAGAGTTTTTTGCGGAAAAAAAGTATGGCAGCCATGATCCCGGTCACTATCATCAACACACCTACGCCGACCATCAGACGAAATGACCAGAACACCCAGACCACGGGGGGGCGGTCTTCTTTAGGCCATTCTTTGAGCCCTTTCACTTCACCATTTAGACTGTGGGTGAGGATTAAGCTGGACAACTTAGGAATCTTAATTGCATACTTTGTTTCTTCTTGCTGTTGATCGGGCCAGCCGAAGAGCCTCAAGGCAGCCCCGCGCTCAGTGTTCCAGATACCTTCTATGGCGGACACCTTGACAGGCTGATATTTCAGGGTGTTAAGTCCGTGTGAGTCTCCAATCACCAACTGAAGGGGGGCGACAAAAATCGCCATAATCATTGCCATACCGAACATCACCCTGGCATGACCTACGTGAAGCTTACGGTAAAGATAAAAAGCGCCAATTCCACCAACAACAAAGGCCGTAGTCAGGTAGGCGGCAGTGACCATGTGCATGAAGCGATAAGGGAAAGACGGATTAAAGATGACCTGCCACCAGTTGGTCGGATAGAGTAAGCCATGTTCACCGAGGCGGAAACCCTGGGGCGTCTGCATCCAGCTATTGGCCGAGAGAATCCAGAAGGCTGATATGAGGGTGCCGCATGCCACTATTATTGTTGAGGCAAAATGCATCTTCCGACTCACTCGGTTCCAACCAAAGAGCATAATGCCAAGGAAAGAAGCCTCCAGGAAAAAAGCCGTTAGTACCTCAAAGCCGAGCAAGGGTCCAAAGATATTACCCACCTTGTCTGAGAACACGGACCAGTTGGTGCCGAATTGGAAGGACATGACCACACCTGAGACCACCCCCATGCCGAAGGTCACGGCAAATATTTTTACCCACATACGGTAAACTTCTTGATAAATATCGTTGCCCGTTTTTAGCCAGCGCCACTCGACCACGGCCAACCAGCTGGCAAGGCCAATGGTAAAGGCCGGGAACATTATGTGAAATGCCACGGTAAAGGCAAACTGTATTCGAGCTAGCAAAACAGGGTGAAGATTTTCAAGCATTGTCCCATCCTCAAAAGGGTGAAAATCTTTTCGGCAAAATTAACTCTTAATCCTATCCGTTACCGTGGCAAAAGTTAAGATGAGTTGCATAAATTTCAACTATCCAGACGGACCAACGTCCCAAGCTCAAATTCCCTTGTGGGTGTCAGCTCCCATGGAGCTGTACTGCCACTGCAGAGAGATTTTCAGGTGAACCCAGAACTACAAGGATGTCACCCCCCAGAAGGTGGGTCTCTCCATCAGGGTTAGAGAGTACCTCTGTTCCCCTCTTTATAGCCAAAAGAGTGACCCCATACTTCTTTCTCAACTGGATATGGGCAATGGATCTTCCCACCACCTGTGCCTTTTCACCAACACGTACGGTGCTCACTTCCATCCCAGGAAGGTGGAGTTTTAGGTCGCACAAAGGTGCTGAGTCCTTGGCTCGCTGGCGAAAGATCTGGTAGCCTCCCGAGCGTGTTTCCGCTATAAAGCGCTCGATCTCATCTCTCGGTACAAGATATTTGGACAGAACCCGGGAGAAGATCTCCACGGAAGTCTCGTATTCCTCAGGGATCACCTCATTAGCTCCAAGGTCATGCAGGGAAACCATTTCCTGAAAAAAACGGGTCCGTGCGATGATATGCAGCTTTTGGTTCAATTTCCTTGCTGCAGCAGTGATCTTTCGCGTGGCAGCAGGATCTGAGATGGCCACCACCATAACCCGCGCCTCTGCAACCCCTGCGTGTCTGAGAACCGCTTCAAAGCTCGCATCACCAAAGGTTATGGGTTCACCAGACCTTTTTTCCTTCCGGACAGTCTCTGGGTTCATCTCGATGATGAGATAGGGGATCTTTGCCGTCTTGGCTGCCTGTGCAACATTTTTTCCATTCAACCCATAGCCCACAATAATCAGTTGATCCTTTAATCTTTCCTGCTGATCCCCCACGGGTGCTCTCGATCTGTCGGAAAAACCGGTTTTGATTTTGCTGGGGAGGGGAAATCGCACTACACCATCAGCGACTTTGGGTGCAAAACTCATGATGAACGGCGTTATACCCATGGTAACCACGGCTACAGCCAGAAAAAGTTGAAAAGTATCACCTACTAGCAGTCCATGGTCCAAACCAACCCTGGCCAGAACGAAGGAAAACTCCCCCACTTGGCACAAAGTGAGGCCCACGATGATCGCGGTGCGAAGAGGAAATCCGAGGACAAGGACCACCAGGATAACAAGTACAGTCTTGCCAAGTATGACCGCCACCGAGATAAGGCCCAACTGATCGGGCTGTCTTATCAAAAACTCAAGATTCAACAGCATTCCGATACTGACGAAAAACAGGCTGGTAAAGACGTCGCGAAAGGGCACCATGTTTCCGAGAGCATGGTGACCATACTCGGACTCTGAGATGATGAGGCCGGCGAGAAAAGCTCCAAGTGCTAACGAAAGGCCGGCGAGATAGGTAAGCCAGGCGACACCAAAGCACATGACCAGGACGCTTAACAGAAAAAGCTCATTACTCCGCGAACGGGTAATCTGATAGAGAAGTTTGGGCACGATCCATCGCGCGGCAACCGCTACCGTCACAAGAACACCTATCCCCTTGAGTGCCAAGATTACAAGGGATACTGCCAGTCCTCCTCCTTTCCCCGCCAATAAGGGCGTGAATAAAAGCATAGGCACTACAGCCACATCCTGAAAAATCAAAACTGACAGTGCCATGCGGCCATGGGGGCTGTCAAACTGAGCTTTTTCCTGAAGGATTTTCAAGACGATGGCGGTACTACTCAGGGATATCAAAAAACCTATGAATATTGCTTCACTGAGGGAACGGCCTAATTCTCTTGCAATGACGGAGCTGAGAAAAAACGTAAGCAACACTTGAAGAGAGCCACCGATAACCACCGACCTCTTCATGCGGACGAACTCTTTCAGGGAGAATTCGACCCCAATAGTAAAGAGCAGTAACATGACCCCGATTTCCGCCAGGACTTCCACTTCGTGTACTCGACTTATTAACTTGAGCCCATAAGGCCCGGCGAGAATGCCTGTTAGGAGAAATCCCAAAATGGTCGGAAGACGAACTCGCTGACACAGGAAAAGCACCGCGGTTGCCAGGGCGAAAAGTATAAGGACGTCTTTGAACAGTGCTACTTCCATTGTCTCACCGAAAGCAGATTACAGGTTCCAGGTGTCAGCGTTCAGCTCTCACTGTTGAGGGTAAAAGTTTATGGTTTCTGTTGTTTCTTCCTGAAACCTGACACCGGAAAGCTTACCGCCTAACGACAGTGTCAACCAGTAAGCAGGTACAGGTAGGCTCCGTACAGCCCTAAAAGAATCCCACCTTCGAAGCGATTCACTCGTCCCTGCCCTTTGCGTCGCGACCAGGAAACAGGCCAAAGAATCAATGAAGCCAGGAGCGTCGCCGGGAAATCACGAGAGAAGTTTTCGGAACTAATGGGCAGAGGACGCAGAATCGATATCGTACCAAGTATGGCCAAGGTATTGAATATGTTGGAACCAACCACGTTTCCCACAGCAATGGCGTCCTGCTTCTTAATTATCCCGGTCAGAGTGGTGGCCAATTCCGGCAGACTGGTTCCCAAGGCCACCACGGTTAGACCGATGACCAACTCACTAACCCCGACTGCTCGGGCGAGGCCGACGCCACCCCAGATCAACAAACGACTTCCAATGAGGAGGAGAACAAGGCTGACAACTAGTCGGCCGACGAGACCATAGAGAGACTGTGTTGGAAGATGGCCATTTTCAGTCGTCGCGCCCTTTAACTTCCAGTCTCCTCTCGCTTTGGCTGTTCTGAGGGTAACGCCATAATAGACTATCATGCCCACAAGGAGAGTCGTACCCTCCAACCGGCCCAACATCCCGTTGCTGCTCATTAGCCATGCTGTCACCGTGGCCAGAAGCAGCGCCGAGTAGTCTCGGACCATCACCTCGGGATCCACCTTTACCGGCTGTAAAAGGGACGACAGCCCAAGAACCAAAAATACATTGGCGATGTTACTTCCCAGGATATTACCCACAGCAAGTGCAGAATGACCGCTGAGCACCGCTGTGGCGCTAACCACCAGCTCGGGAAAAGAAGTCCCTACTGAAACTATGGTCAGACCGACAAAAAGTGGTGAGACCCCGAGCCGTCTCGCCAGAGATGCTGCCGCCACCACAAAGCGATCGGCGCCAAAGGCTAGCACTGCAATGCCCGTGCAGGTTGCCAGAAGGGTAAGAAGCACTGACCCCCCCGAGTCAAGGTAAGTAATCAGAGAAAACCTGGCCCCCTGGGGCCGGGTGTCAGGTTTCAGATTTTCCTTTTGTTCTTTCCCTGACACCTGAAACCTGAAACCTTAATCATTGTGATTTGAAAGGTGTCGATCAGACAAAGAGAGTCGCAGCCTCTCGCATCAGTCGTCCGATTTGTAATTTTCGGGGGCACGACCTTTCTGCCTCGCTGAAATCCAACTGCTTCAAAAGCTCTCCTGTTTGAGTCGGCAAAGCTTGGAAAGTGGATCGTGCCAGCCCGTGATCCTGGTAGGAATGGAAGTACATTAGGCAACGCATGACATCGCCGATGGGTACCTTTCTGCCAAGCACTGCTGAACAGAAACGCTCGCAGCCGGCGCAGTAGTCGCTGCTGGTTTCCTCGGCATATTGGGCCAGCAAAACACGATCTGATCTGGAAAGGCGAGTTTGTTCCGTTGCCGCCACTGCATTCGTCGCCATTATGGTGAGGTTGGGCATTTGCGAACAGATGCTGGCGATACGCTTATCTTGCCAGACAGCCATGAGCCTGGCCTGACTGTCTGAAAACCCTTTTTGCATAAAGCGGCCGGCCATTTTTATCTCAGACTCACTGTCGCTTTTCACCGGGCCGCCTCCCTGGGTCTTCATGGCCGTCAGACCTATGCCGGCTCGGTAACAGGCCTCAACAGCACCCCTCATGCGGGGCTCATGCATCAACCGATAATTGTAACTAAACATGATGCCGTCTATCCATGGAAGCTTGGCCGCTCCCTCCAGGCACTCTTCCATGTTCGAATGGGTGCTGAAGCCGAAAAATCTTATCTTGCCGGCCTTTTTCATCTCCTGGGACCAGGACTCCAGACTCACTTCCATCTGACTTATGTCACCTATTCCGTGGACAAAAAAGAGGTCCACGTAATCGGTATGCAACCTTTTGAGACTCTCCTCCAGCCGGGGAGTAAACTCACCGCCTCTTCTGGCGGAAAGTTTGGTCACCAAAAAAACTTGCTCACGGGTCTGGGGATTGCGGGCGAACCAGCGGCCGATGCCCTCTTCGCTGCGGCCCCCGCCATAGCCCTCCGCCGTATCCCAGTAGTTGATGCCCCAATCAAGAGCCTGTGCCAGCATCAACCGATTGTTGAGAATGTCGAACATCCCTCCCAGTGCAAGGGTAGACACCATTATGGACGACCGGCCAAAGACTCTGCGGGGCATGGGCTCCTTGGGAATGGTGAGCTGAGCCGCAGCCTGAAGGGGACGCCATAAAGAAGAGCCACCCAGCGTGGCCCCCAAGCCGATGACCGCAGCTTGCTTAAAAAAATCGCGCCTATTAGGTCTTCCACTATTATCTCTATGGGACGACATAACCTGTACCTCCTTAACCTGGACATCTCATACATTTACGCCCTGGCGCCACCGCCAATCACGGATATGGGCTACTTTTTCTTGGCAACCGAACCCAGCCGGCGACCATCGCCGAGGTCGAAAACCGGCTGGAACCCATATTTGTCAATGATCAGCTTCTCGGGAGATTCTAGGCTGACATGTCCTTTTTCCATGAAAAACCGCAGCTCTCCCTTGACCTTAAACCCTTGACCAAGGGCGCGCTCAAGTTCTCCTCGGGTTTTTCCGTAATAAGCCTCAGCCTTTCTCCCATGATATGCCCTCCTGGCGTCGAACCACTCCTGCCCGCTTTCATAGGGCAGCACCACAAAAACCCAATATTCAGTGGTTTCAGGCAAAACAGCCTCAAGAAACAACGAATATTCTAACCTCTCTCCCTTCAGGGTGGCCTGCTCAACTCGCTTCAATTCCTCGTCCTCGATTAACCAGGTTGTTTTCCCGCCCACCGCTCGAACGAAATCATTCACCGGACCAAAGAGGTAAGCTGGATTCTTTTCCCGAGCCATGAAATAGCCTTGCAGAAACCAGGCGGGAGGAGTATAGACCACCAGTCCGTTCTCTTGTCTAAACGATTGGCCGGACTCCCCGGTGACTGCCGCGAAAGTAAGCAGCAGACTGGCCAGCATGGTCAGGGATACAGCCAAATACCATCTTCTCAGCATAATAGCATCCCTTTCTCAGTCAAAAGGTCGCTCTCGAAGTTCATCCAGTATTTATTTTGCTAGTCATACTTTTGCCATCCATAAGGTGGCTACTTTGGAACAGGGAGAGGTCCGAGGCAAAGTACATCTGAGCCACCGGGGTTTCCCGTTGGCAGCCCGGAATGGGCTGCGTCTGCATCGGCCCATTTTAAAGGACCCTAAACAGAACTCCAATAGATGCGAATATGCACCTTTGTCTAGAACCTCTCCCTGTTCCATCAGGCTCTTGGATAATCTTGTCAAAGCAAAAATCGGATGGACACTAATTAGCTCTGCAGGGGCTCCGCCTGGTTGAAGGAACATATCAGAACTGCCTCGTGTTTTTCAAGAGGTAGTGAGGACAGGAGTTTTCTCAAAAATATCTTAGGGACATCGGCCAAGGCTAATGTTTCATTCGGGACCTCATGGCACGGCGATTGCTTTAGTAAGTCCCCGGACAGAACCGTCGGACGGTTTGCCAAAGTGATCGCCCAAAAGGAGCAACCATGCTTTGTCCAAAGTGCGGCCTCGAACAGGCCGAAGGCAACAGGGAATGCTTCCGTTGCGGCATTGTTTTTTCCAAGTATTACGCAGCACGGGAGGCCGCCGCCGGGGCCAATTCTCAGATAGGCGAATCAGTGCGCCTAAAAAGGGAGAAAAGCGGTACTGACCTCTGGACTTCGCTGAGTTACCTCCTTTTTCATGTCGATGAAGATGTCAATCTCTTTTATTTTGTCGGGAGAGCGACCGTTTTGGCTGTCCTGCTCTACTACCTGTTGAAGTATCTTTTCACCTCCTCAGCGCTGGCCTACGACGTCATGCCCTTCATGCATATGATAAATCTCCCGTTCCATGAGGCAGGCCATATAATTTTCTCCCCCTTTGGGCGATTCATGATGTTCCTTGGGGGTACTCTCGGCCAGTTGCTTATACCACTTACATGCGCTCTGGCCTTGCTGCTCACTTCCGGACAGAATTTCGGTGCGGCGGCGTGTCTCTGGTGGTTCGGCCAGAATTTCCTCGACGTTGCACCCTATATCAATGACGCCCGTGCCCTCAAGCTAATCCTTCTGGGAGGTGTAACCGGAAAGGAGACGGACGGGCACGATTGGGAAAACATCCTGCGAACCCTTGGTTGGTTGAAACACGATCACTTCCTGGCCAAGCTGGCTTACACTGCCGGGCTTGTGCTGATGATTTTGGCCCTGGCCTGGGGGGGCTACCTGCTTTATCGCCAGTTCAAGAATCTTGACTGGTGAGGCAAGACTGGCGACCCCAGTGAAATATGGTGCTTGCGCAATTTCACCGGGCGAGGACGGGATGTCGGGCCCTTCGACGAACTCAGGGTAAACTCGATGGGCGAGACGGGGATTGGAGGACAGACGACGGAGGAGAGACGACAGAGGGCAGACGACAGAGGGCAGATCTTTCAAGGCACTGAATATCGAACAGCAGAACACGGAACCGCAGAATGATGTAGTAATTACTTCGATATTCGAAATTCCTTGTTCGATATTCTCCTGTTTAAAGTCAAATGACTCAGGTCCGAAGCCGGAAGTAGGAGGTCGGAGCCCAGGTAACGAGTCATTAGGCTCTGTTGTGATTGGGTCATCAAGCTTCGTTGTCAATGGCTATGGAGCGAAGCGAGGGGGGAGGTCGGGAGACGCAACAGAAATCGAGAAAGAGAGACTGAACCATGTACATCAGCAGAAGAATGAACCGCATATTTTTGGTGCCTGCGGTAATAGCGATGGTTCCCAGCTACCCAATCGGAGAGAATGTCTACAAAGAATTGTTTCGCACTGCCGTCTATGGCAAGTCCTTAGAGTTGTACTCTTATCCACCAAATTGGCAATGTCAACTAGCAGGTGCGGCAACGGCCTTACTGGTCTTTGCCGTTGTTTTCTTTGCCTTGCGGGGGTTACTGAAGTTGGCCATGTCGATTTCCCATCGATTCAGGTCCAATCAAAGCAAACCCAGCGAGTATCCGAGCTGGCCAAATTAGTGTCTCGGCGAGACGGGCGAGACGGGAGGTCGGGCGAGACGGGAACCCCTGCTTGCAGCTGGCGCTTTTCGTCATCTGGCTATGCCGTCATTAGGTCACCACGCTCCGCTGTCATTCGTTGTAATAGGTAGGGAATAGGTAGGGGGCAGAAGATTACTAGGGACTATGGACTGAGCACTAGGCACCAGTAAACTGAGAGATAAGAGGTCGGAGGTCAGAGATCAAAATACACAAGTAAGATTATACTGTCCTTTTAATTCCGAAACTGGAAACCTCCTCGAAGGACAATTTCAATATGGCAAATTAAAGATTTTCCTGCCGACTTCTGACCTCTGACCTCTGACCTCTGACTTCCGTCGTCTGTCCTCTGGCCTCTGACTTTCGACCTCCGACCTCTGGTCTCTGACCTCTTATCCCCGTCTCGCTCGTCTCGCCCGACCTCCCGTCTCGCCTTGCTCTATGGCTCTTCAGTCGGCGATCAGTTCTCCCCTTAATACCGTAACCGCCTTGCCACCGAGGTAGACCCGGTCTCCTTCAACCCGCACCCGAACAATACCTCCACGTTGGGAAGCCTGATAAGCAACAAGATGTTTTTTACCGGATCTCTTGCTCCAGAAAGGACCAAGACAACAATGGGCTGAACCCGTCACTGGATCTTCATCCACTCCCACGGCGGGGGCAAAGAATCGGGAGACAAAATCAAATTCGGCGGACTCGCCAGAACTCGTGACGATAAAGCCACGAATCGGTAGCCTCCTGAGCAAGGCAAAATCAGGCGTCAGTTTCCTAACCAGTTCTTCTGAATCTACTTCCAAAAGATAGTCAAATTTGCTTCTGCCCAGATAGCTAGGCACCAGGCCCAGAGCTTCACTCAAGCCTGGGGGCTCAGTGGTGGGCTCTTCAGGAGTAGCGGGAAAGTTTAGTTCCACCTCATCTCCCCTGCTCTCAGCAGTCAACAATCCACTGCGGGTGTGAAACCTTGCCTGCTGCTGCCGGGACAACACCCCCACCTCCCACAAGATATGGGCACTCGCTAGGGTGGCATGGCCACATAAGTCAACCTCAACGGTGGGGGTAAACCAACGGAGACTAAATCCGTCTTCCATTTCGTGCAAAAAAGCTGATTCGGACAAATTCATCTCCCCCGCCACCTTCTGCATCCAGATCTCATCCCTCGCCTCGGGGAGTATACAGACTGCCGCCGGATTGCCCCTAAAGGCCTTATCGGTAAAAGCATCGACCTGGAAAATCTTTGGTGCCACGGTTAATCTCCTTCTGCCCTCCCCTGCTTTTAACTAGTCAGGCTTGCAGCTCTAGCCCGGATATTTCATGAATTTCCCCTCAAGCATTCCTCTTCTGGGAGGGGACCAAGGGGATATTATCTCATAAAATACCAGGCTTGGCTGGATTAAAATCATCACTGCCATTATATTAGCTCTTTGCACTCTTTATTTCTGCCGACACCGCTCACGGATGGATAGGCAATGAGAATAGCTATTTTGTCCAATGAATACCCGCCCCATATTTATGGAGGAGCTGGAGTGCATCTGGATCACCTTTCCCGCGAACTCGCCAGCCTGGAAAGAGGAAAGCACTGCTTACAGATTCTCTGTTTTGGAGATCAGCAAGCAAGGAGGGCGAACATGGTGGTTCAAGGAATTACTCCGGTGGTAAATCTCCCTTTTCAGGATTCTCGCCATGCAAAGCTCTTCGACGCCCTTTATAGAAACCTGATCATGGCAGGCTCAGTGCAGGAGGCAGATCTGGTCCATTGCCACACCTGGTACACCCACTTTGCCGGCTCCTTGCTCAAGGAACTCTTGAACATTCCACTTATCCTAACCGTTCACTCTCTGGAGCCCCATAGACCCTGGAAGAAAGAGCAACTGGGCAATGCCCATGCAGTGACCACCTGGTTGGAAAAAACCGCCTTATCGAGTGCCGATGGAATCATAGCAGTCTCAAAGTCCATGATGGGGGATGTGCAACAACTCTACGGTATATCTCCGGAAAAAATTCGGGTTATCCATAACGGCATAGATCTGGATCATTACAAGCCTACCTTCGATGAGGAAATAATAAGTTCCTACGGCATCAATCCCAATAAACCTTATGTCCTCTTCGTCGGGCGAATCACCCGTCAGAAAGGAATAATTCACCTGGTCAATGGGTTGCCTTACGTAAATAGGGGCATACAAATAGTCTTGTGTGCCGGGGCACCCGACACTGAAGAAATCCATCTAGAAATGAAACAACGGGTCGAAGAGGTGAGAGCCGCCACCAACAACCACATCATCTGGATCTCAAAATTTTTATCCCGGGACCATATCGTGGTTCTATACAGCCACGCATCTTTATTCGTCTGCCCGTCAGTCTACGAGCCCTTTGGCATCATTAACCTTGAAGCTATGGCATGCAATACGCCGGTGGTGGCTTCAGCAGTGGGAGGGATTCGTGAGGCGGTGGTTCACAATCAAACAGGGCTGTTGGTGGATTTCGAACCGGGAGATAACTTTGAACCGAAAAATCCCGGGAAATTTTCCCGAGATCTGGCCGCGGCAATAAACCAACTCCTGACTTCACCGGAAAAACTGAAGGCCATGGGGATGGAATCTCGAAAGAGAGTCGAGGAGCATTTCAGCTGGCGAACTATAGCGCGACAAACCCTCGAATATTATCGGGAGGTGACCGAAGCCTACCGCAGAAATAAGCAGCTCGAGGTATAAGACAGTATTTGCCAGCTCAAAAAGGAGTATTTTTTATCAAACCTCCTTGATCGAAGACCAAAAGGCGTATAGGTTCTCAAGAGGGTTGACCATATTTTTGGCCCGGATGTTTCATGAATTGCTGTCGCGAGAACGTGAAGATGAACGTGCCACCGGGCAACCGCAGGGTGTTGGACCCGCACCGTACCTGAACGGTACGTCGCAGGGTGCGACACCTGAGGACGCCAGGAAGGACGGCCATATTCACGGTCGCAGCAAGTGATTTATGAAACATCCGGGGTAGAGCGAGGGAGGTCGTAGCAGGTGGAGTTGACGGAGGATTACGGCAGGAAAAGGGTCATCATCAAAAATGTGCAACCCGAAATCGACCGAGGCAAGTTTCCTATAAAAAGGTCGGTTGGAGAGAAAGTGGTTGTTGAGGCCGACATCTTCTCCGACGGCCACGACGCCCTGGCCGGCTCGCTCCTTTACCGCAAGGAAGGTGATGCCGAGTGGACGGAAACAGCCATGTCTTTTCTCGGCAATGACCGCTGGCGAGGGGAGTTTACCGTCACCGAGCTTGTCAGTTACCGGTACACTGTCCAGGCCTGGCTTGACAAGTTCAAGAGCTGGGGCAACGGCCTGAGAAAGAAGGTGGAAGCGGGCCAGGATGTGTCTGTGGATCTGCTGATTGGCGCCGATCTCATCGATGAGGCAGGTGAGAGGGCTGCGGGGTCTGATGCCAAAATGCTACAGCAACTGGCAACCACCTTGGGCTCGGAAGAGGAACCCGATAAAACAAAGATAAAATTAGCTCTGGATGACAAAAACCGAGAACTGGTGGCCAGGTACCCGGACAGAGATCTGTCCACAGACTATGAACGAGAGCTGCAGGTTGTAGTGGATCGGCAGAGGGCGGGCTTTAGCACCTGGTACGAAATATTCCCCCGCTCCTGTTCAGTCGAGCCTGGAAAGCACGGAACTTTCAAAGACTGCGAAGCCCGCCTTCCCTATGTGGCTGCGATGGGCTTTGACGTGCTCTACCTGCCGCCTGTCCATCCCATCGGTCGAAGCCATCGCAAGGGAAAAAACAACAGTCCCGCAGCCGGATCTGATGATCCTGGCAGTCCTTGGGCCATTGGTGCCCAAGAGGGGGGGCACAAAGATATCCATCCCCAATTAGGTACCCTGGAAGAATTTCGCCAGTTGATGACTGCAGCCCAGAAATCTGGCCTCGAGATCGCCATAGACATAGCTTTTCAGTGTTCTCCTGATCATCCTTACGTCAAGGAACACCCCGAATGGTTCCTCTGGCGACCTGACAAGACCGTGCAGTATGCGGAGAACCCTCCCAAGAAATATGAAGACATTTACCCCTTTGACTTCGAAAATGGCCGCTGGCAGGAGCTCTGGGCCGAACTCAAAGATGTTCTATTTTTCTGGCTCCACCAGGGAGTGCGCATCTTTCGGGTAGACAACCCCCACACCAAACCCTTCAGGTTCTGGGCTTGGGTTATTGCGGAGGTCAAAAAGGAATATCCCGAGGTGATCTTCCTTGCCGAGGCTTTCACCCGCCCAAAGGTGATGTATGAGTTGGCCAAGCTGGGTTTCACTCAGTCCTATACCTACTTTGCCTGGCGCAATACCAAGTGGGAGCTTACCGAGTATTTCACCGAACTCTACCAGAGCAACGTGCGGGAGTATTTTCGAGCCAACCTCTGGCCGAACACCCCCGATATCTTGACTGAATATCTCCAGATGGGCGGGCGTCCGGCTTTCATGGCCCGTATGGTTCTGGCCGCCACCTTAGGGGCGAACTATGGAATTTACGGCCCCGCCTTCGAGCTCTGCTACAACCGCCCGCGCGAATTCGGCTCTGAGGAGTATTTGGATTCGGAAAAATACGAGATAAAGCACTGGGATCTAAGCAGACCCGACAGTCTCAAAGACTTCATTGCCAGGGTCAACAGAATCAGGCGAGAGAATCCGGCTCTTCAGAGTGACTGGAATCTCCACTTTCACCCGGTGGACAATGAGAAGCTCATCGCCTACAGCAAACATACGGATGATCTGTCCAATATCGTCTTGGTGGTAGTGAACCTTGACCCCCATCACACTCACACCGGCTGGCTGGAGCTCGACCTCGAACAACTGGGTATTCTGCCGCAGCAGTCCTACCAGGTGCACGACCTTCTGGGCGATGCTCGCTTCCTCTGGTATGGGGCCAGAAACTTTGTTGAGCTCAACCCCCAGGTGGTACCGGCTCATATATTCAGACTCCGTCGCCGGGTGCGCACCGAACGTGACTTTGATTATTTCATTTAAGGCCATAGAGTCCAAGATATGAGGAAACCGCAGGAGATTTCAAGGTACAAAAAGGCATGACACTGAGACAAAGCGAAAAGTCAATCTTGGTTGAAGACCCTCTGTGGTTCAAGGACGCAATCATCTACGAACTGCATGTCCGAGCCTTTTTTGACAGCGACAGTGACGGAATCGGCGACTTCAGAGGGCTTACCCGCAAACTTGACTACCTACAAGACCTTGGCATTACCACCTTGTGGCTTCTTCCCTTTTGTCCCTCACCACTGAGAGATGACGGCTACGATATTGCTGACTACACCGGGATACACCCTGACTATGGAACCCTCCGTGATTTCAAAATATTCCTCAGGGAAGCCCACAAAAGGGGTTTGCGGGTGATTACTGAGTTGGTGCTGAATCACACCTCTGACCAACACCCCTGGTTTCAGAGGGCCCGGCGGGCACGGGCAGGAAGTCGCTGGCGAGATTTCTACGTCTGGAGTGACACTGCCGATCGCTATAATGAAACCAGAATTATCTTCAAAGACTTCGAAATGTCCAACTGGTCCTGGGACGCCCGGGCAAAAGCCTATTACTGGCACCGTTTCTATTCACACCAGCCTGACCTGAACTTCGACAATCCCCACGTGCATAAGGCCATATTCCGGGCCATCGATTTCTGGTTCGGCCTGGGCGTGGACGGGCTGCGCTTGGACGCCGTACCCTATTTGTATGAGCGTGAGGGAACCAATTGCGAAAACCTCCCTGAAACTCATGAGTTCCTGCAAAAGTTGAGAGATTACGTTGATGGCAGGTACACTGACCGAATGTTGCTGGCCGAGGCCAATCAGTGGCCTGAAGATGCCGTTGCCTATTTCGCCGAGGGCAACGAGTGCCATATGGCCTACCACTTTCCCTTAATGCCCCGGCTGTTCATGGCCCTGCGCCAAGAGGACCGCTATCCCATTATCGACATTCTCCAGCAGACACCGAAGATACCTGATAACTGCCAGTGGGCCATGTTCCTCCGCAATCATGACGAACTGACCCTGGAAATGGTCACCGACGAGGAAAGGGATTACATGTATAGGGTCTACGCCAGCGACCCTCGAATGCGAATCAACCTGGGAATCCGCCGACGGCTGGCGCCCCTTTTGGGAAATCACCGTAGACGAATAGAGTTGATGAACAGTCTGCTCTACTCTCTGCCGGGATCACCCATAATCTATTATGGGGACGAGATTGGCATGGGTGACAATATCTATCTTGGTGACCGCAATGGTGTCAGAACCCCAATGCAGTGGAGCTCTGATCGAAACGCCGGTTTTTCCAGAACCAATCCGCAGCAGCTTTATTTGCCCATCATCATCGACCCCGAATATCATTACGAAGCCATAAACGTGGAGGCCCAACAGCACAGCCCTCACTCCCTCCTCTGGTGGATGAGGCGATTGAACAACCTGAGAAATCGCTTCAAGGCTTTCGGCCGGGGAGAGATTGACTACTTGCATCCTGAGAATCGCAAAGTGCTCGCCTTCATCCGCTCCTACCAAGACGAACGCATTCTGGCGGTAACCAACCTTTCCCGCTACTCTCAATTTGTCGAACTGGACCTGGCTGAGTTTAGCGGCATGGTGCCGGTTGAGGTATACGGCCGCACCGAGTTTCCGGTCATCCGGGAAGAGCCGTACTTTATGTCTTTAGGTCCTCACTCATTTTACTGGTTTGCTCTGGTGTCCAAGTCGGCAACACAGGAAACGGTGTCGATTGAAACCTGGGCATCCAGACTTCAGACGCTTAGAGTGGGGACTAAATGGGACAGTGTCTTCCGAGGTAAATCAAAGGAAGCCCTGGAAGGAATTCTGCCTCCATATCTGCTCACCCGCCGCTGGTTCGGGGGCAAGGCCCAGCAGATAAAGTGGGCGAGAATAGGGGAAATCCTGCCACTGCCCAACGGGCCGGCAGAAGCAGCTATAGCGCTGGTACAGGTGGAGTACCTTGAGGGTGACGGGGAGACTTATGCCCTGCCATTGGCCTTCGCTTCAGGGGTAAAGGCTGATGAGGTGCTACGAGAACATGTTTATTCTATCCTGGCCCGCCTCCGGTTGAAAGGAAGAGATGACGAGGGCATCCTCTACGAGGCAATTGTGGACAAAGATTTCTCTCTGGCCCTGCTGGAGGCCATGGCTCGCCGGAGGAGACGAAAGACCGCTCGTGGGGAACTGCAAACCACCTCACTGAAAACACTGCAAACGATTCGAAGGGTCCTTAGAGACTCGCTGGAGCCATCCCTACTTCAGGCCGAGCAAAGCAATACCTCTGTTGTCTTCAGCAAAAAGCTCATCATGAAGCTCTTCAGGAAGCTGGAACCTGGGATCAATCCGGACCTGGAGGTGGGGCGCTTTTTGACCGAACGGGGCTTTCCTCACATACCCCCGGTGGCCGGGGCGGTTGAATACCGCACATCCCGGCAAGAGTCCACGACCCTGGCGATTGTCCACGGTTTTGTTCCCAATCAGGGAGATGCCTGGGAGTTTACCCGTAAGATTCTGAGTGAATACTACACTCAGGCGCTGACCCGTCAGGCAGAGGCAAAATCAGCGGTCCTGCCGCAGAAAAAAATTCTGGATCTTGTGGAAGAAGATACTTCACCTCAAGTGTTGGACACCATCGGCTCTTACACGGAAGCGGCCAGATTACTGGGGCAGCGCACCGGTGCTTTACACGTTGCCCTGGCCTCCGCACCCGAGGATCCCGACTTTGCCCCCGAACCCTTTTCCAAGCTTTACCAGCGGGCCCTCTATCAATCCACCCGCAATCTTACCGGTCGGGTATTTCAGCTGTTACGAGGGAGCCTTAACAAGCTCCCGGAATCGTTGCACCCCGAGGCCAAGAAAGTGCTTGAAGGGGAGCGGGAAATCATGGACCGCTTCCGCTCTGTGTCCCGGGAAAAGATCTCCGCCATGAGGCTCCGCTGCCACGGCGACTACCACCTGGGGCAGGTGCTCCGGACCGGAAAGGACTTTGTCATAATGGACTTCGAAGGGGAACCAGCCAGGCCGATCAACGAACGGCGCATTAAGAGATCCCCTCTGAGAGACGTGGCGGGTATGCTGCGCTCATTCCACTACGCGGCCTACTCCGGGCTTTTTGATTTCAGAGAACGGAGGGGACTCGTGGTGGAGGAAGAACTCGAGGCTATGGATTTCTGGGCGCGCTTCTGGCATTTCTGGGTTTCCGTCATTTTCCTCCAGGCCTATATGGAAGGGGCGATTAAAGGAAAATTCCTCCCGGAAAGCCGCCAGGAACTGCGCACACTTCTTGATATGTATCTCCTGGAAAAGGCCATCTACGAAATGGGCTATGAACTCAATAATCGTCCTGAATGGGTGAGGATTCCCCTTCGAGGGATTCTGCAACTTTTGCAATCACCCTAAGGAGAACTCGCATGGCTAAGACAAAGATACTGGAGAAAACTGCAGCCGTAGACCACGATGTAAGTCTGCTGACGGATGATGATATCTTCCTCTTCAACGAGGGCAGTCACTTCCGTCTCCATGAAAAGCTCGGCTCGCACTTGTTCACCAAAAATGGGGTTGAAGGCACCTACTTCGCCGTGTGGGCCCCCAATGCCGAGGAGGTCTTGGTGATCGGAGATTTCAACGGCTGGGACAAGAGAAGTCACCCGCTGCGGCCGAAAAAAGAGTCAGGGATTTGGGACGGTTTCATCCCCGGGGTGGGGGAGGGAAGCAACTACAAGTATCATGTTCGCTCTCGCTATCACGGCTACAAGGTGGACAAGGCCGATCCTTTTGCCATTTTATTCGAGGTCCCGCCCAAAACAGGCTCAATCGTCTGGGATCTTGCCTACACCTGGGCTGACGACGACTGGATGGAGAAGAGAGGCGAGTTTAACCGCTCCGACCGTCCCCTGACCATTTATGAGATGCACCTGGGCTCCTGGAGGCGCGTCCCAGAAGAGCAGGATCGTCCTCTATCCTACAGAGAGCTTGCCCCGCAGCTGGCAGAATATATGGAGAAGATGAACTTCACCCATGTGGAATTCCTGCCAGTCATGGAACATCCCTTTTATGGTTCCTGGGGCTATGAATCGCTGGGGTTCTTTGCCCCGACAAGCCGCTACGGCTCCCCTCAGGACTTCATGTATCTGGTCGACTGCTTGCATCAGCGCGGTATCGGCGTGATTCTCGATTGGGTGCCTTCACATTTTCCCAGCGACGAGCACGGGTTGGGGTATTTTGACGGGACCTACCTTTTCGAGCATGCTGAGCCACGCCAGAGGATTCACCCTGATTGGGACAGCCTGGTGTTCAATTACGGCCGCAAAGAGCTGCAAAGTTTTCTCATCAGCAGCGCCCTTTTCTGGCTGGAAAAGTACCACGTGGACGGGTTGCGAGTGGATGCCGTGGCCTCCATGCTCTACTTGGATTACGGGCGCAAGCAAGGTGAATGGATCCCCAACAAGTATGGGGGCAGGGAGAATGTGGAGGCCATTGATTTTCTCCGCCGCTTCAATAAAGAGGTCTACAGGAGTCATCCGGAGGTTCAGACCATTGCCGAGGAATCCACCGACTGGCCCATGGTCTCCCGTCCCACTTACGCGGGGGGACTGGGCTTTGGCATGAAATGGGACATGGGATGGATGCATGACACTCTGAGTTACATGTCCAAAGATCCCATCCACAGGAAGTATCATCACAATCAGCTTACCTTCAGACTCGTTTATGCCTACCACGAAAATTTCGTCCTTCCCCTTTCCCATGACGAGGTCGTCCACAGTAAAGGATCTTTGCTCAGACAAATGTCCGGAGATGACTGGCAAAAATTCGCCAATCTCAGACTTCTCTATGGTTACATGTACGCCCAACCGGGGAAGAAACTCCTCTTCATGGGTGGTGAGTTCGGCCAGTGGAACGAATGGTATCATGAGGAGAGCCTGCACTGGCATTTGCTCGAACATCCCCTCCATGCATCCCTGCAACGCTGGGTAGAAGATCTGAACAAACTCTATAAGCATAAAGGAGCCCTGCATCAGCTGGACTTCGATCCAGCGGGATTCGAGTGGATCGATTGTAACGATTCGCAAAATAGTGCTCTGAGTTTTATGCGCAAGGGTTATTCCCAGGACGATACCGTGCTCGTTGTCTGTAATTTTACCCCGGTCCCCCGCCTTAATTACCGGGTTGGTGTACCCACAGGCGGCTACTGGCGGGAAATTTTAAACAGCGACGCCAAAGAGTACGGCGGCTCGGGGCATGGCAATCTCGGTGGCATGGAGACCTCTCCCATTCCCTTTCACGGGAGGCCATACTCTCTTAACCTTACCTTGCCGCCCTTGGGGGCCATATTCCTGGAACCTGATGAGTGAGGCGCCGATGCCATTACCACAAAGGACACGAAGAGCACAAAGATTCAAAGATATGGGATGTGGGATGTAGGGCTAGAAAGTAGTGGACAGTCAGGGCGGTCCGTGGTCCGTAGTCCGTGGCGAAATTGGCATAGGGCACAGAGTAAGGAGACAACCGGCAGCGAGCAGCAGACAGAGTGAAAATTCCAATATCCAAATCCCAAATAGCAAACAATTTCCAATTACCAAAATTCAAAACGCAAAACTGTTATTATGTGGTTACTGTTTCGAACGTTGGAGAATTGTGATTTGGAATTTGTGCGGCAGGCACGGCAACGGACAGCTGACACCAAGTATATGCATCTCCTTGGTCATCTTGGTGGTTCGGTAGAACGGAGAAGAGACATCTTGGACAGTGACAGAAGACCGGGCGCTGACTACTTGGGTGGTGGGCGATGTTGCTTTACTGTGTGGGCGCCCTTTACGGACAAGGTGGAGGTGAGAATTGTCTCTCCGAGAGAGTCGATTGTGGAGTTGGAGCGAGACGAGCACGGCTATCACCAGGGTATAATTGAGGAGGTGGAACCCGGCAGTCTGTACCTCTACCGCCTTGGCGGCGGCAAGGAACGTCCGGATCCGGCCTCTCGATTTCAGCCTCAGGGCGTCCACGGCCCCTCCCAGATAGTAAATCCAGATTTTTCCTGGGATGATCATGGCTGGACCGGGCTGGCCTTGCGGGACTATATCATCTATGAGCTGCACGTGGGAAGCTTCACCCCGGAAGGCACCTTTGCGGCTGTTATTCCTCATCTGCAGAACTTAAAGAACCTCGGAATAACCGCCATCGAGCTCATGCCGGTCGCCCAGTTTCCCGGAAGCCGGAACTGGGGCTATGACGGCACCTATCCCTTTGCCGTGCAAAACTCCTACGGAGGCCCAGATGGGCTGAAACATCTAATCGACGGTTGTCACCAGGTGGGACTGGCGGTAGTTCTGGATGTGGTTTACAATCACCTGGGTCCGGAAGGCAATTATCTGGCCGAATTTGGCCCCTATTTCACCGACCGTTACAGGGGTCCATGGGGACACCCCATTAATTTTGACGGACCTTACAGTGACGAGGTTAGACGTTTCTTCCTAGAAAATGGGCTTTACTGGGTGAAGGAATTTCACCTGGACGGGCTGCGGATCGATGCAGTCCACGGCATTCTGGACTTTTCCGCCTTCCCATTCCTTGAAGAATTGGCTGTTGCTGTGCATGATCTGGCAGAGCGGCTTAGCCGCCAAGTGTACCTCATTGCGGAAAGCGACCTCAACGATAGCCGAATTGTCCGTCCCCGCGAACTTGGCGGCTTTGGTATAGACGCCCAGTGGAATGACGATTTTCATCACGCCCTCCACACATTATTCACCAAGGAAGACACCGGCTACTATCAGGACTTTGGCGAACTTCAGCATCTCGTCAAGGCATTTAGAGAGGGGTTCGTCTACAGGGGAGACTACTCTATCTACCGGAAAC
>JARRNM010000016.1:6860-72070 GCA_037384945.1 Deltaproteobacteria bacterium | reverse complement strand
ATGGTTTTTTATATTTTGGTAAAGCAAAAAATGCAGGGGCAAGATTTTGCGGGATGTTCCCTCCTGGTAGTCGGAAAAAATGGACCCCCGTGCTTTTCAGATGATTGAATAGAAGATGGCTTATCTTGCAGAATCAAGAACAGGATAATCTGTGTAGCCCCTCTCGTCTCCCCCGTAGAAAGTCGTCGGATCCGGATCATTCAAAGGTTTATCCCTGCTGAATCGCTCGGGAAGATCAGGGTTTGCCAGGAAGAGGCGACCGAAAGAGACGAGATCTGCGTCACCTCTTTCCAGTACCCTCTCCGCCTTATCCCGGTCGTATCCGCCATTGCTAATGTAAGTCCCCTTGAAAATTTCCCGCAGTTTCTGGGTAAGGGGATTTAGAGCACCGTTGAAAACAGGTGGATTGGAAAGATCGATCTCTACAACGTGCAGATATGCCAGGGGGAAGCGGTTGAGTCCTTCGGCAACGTGGCTGAAAAGCAACTCGGAGTTGGAATCGGCAACACCGTTGAACGGGTTCTCCGGGGAGATATGGATCCCAACCCGCCCTTCACCGAGGACATTTACCACTGTCTCGGTCACTGTAAACAGCAACCGGGCACGATTCTCCACGCCGCCTCCGTATTGGTCCGTCCTCTGGTTCGAGCCATCGCGGAGAAACTGATCGAGCAGATAGCCATTAGCTGCATGGAGCTCAACACCGTCAAAGCCCGCCTCACGGGCATTTTCAGCCCCCCGGCGAAACTGCTCTATAATCCCGGGGATCTCTTCTGGTTTCAAGGCTCGAGGTTCAGAAAGACAAGTCCCCCCCGTTTATGAACCAGATCGGTTACCAGTCTCCATCCAGCGATCTGTTCAAGTGAATAAATCCCTGGCATATCGGGATAGCCCAAACCCTGAGGAGATACCGGCGCGGCCTCGGTAATAATGAGACCAGCCCCGGCTCGCTGCGCATAATAAAGCGCATTCATCGGTTGGGGTGCATTTCCTCTGCCGGCACGGTTTCGGGTCATCGGTGCCATGATCATGCGGTTTTTGAGTTGGTAGGGCCCCAATTTGTAGGATGACAAAAGCTTCATATCCAACTCCCTCCTCGTCACTTTAGTCTCTTGCCCATTGCCTTGCCCTCGTTCCAAGCACGGCCGATCAACTCACCCACCGACCAGTAGCCATTATCCGGCATAGTAAGCAGGAACGGCTTAATTTTTTTGATGTCTGGCGCCCCGTCCGTAAGAAACCGCTCTTCTGAGTAAGCTCCCACAATCTCGCCGATAAAAAAAGAGTTGCTTGGCAATTCAACTATTTTCACCACCTTGCACTCCATGGTAAGTGGACATTCGCTGATCATGGGAGCATTCTTGAGTTCGCCGTAGAAAAGATTGAAAAGTTTGGACTTATCTTGTCTTTTTCCTGATACCAGCCCAACGTAATCAGCTATTTCCACCATTTCGACGGTGGGGAAGTTGACGCTGAACTCTCCTTTGTCGACGATGGCTGTATGGGAACCGTGCCCTTTATTGACTGCCACACCGAGCATGGGCGGTTTGAAATTGACTCTGGTTAGCCAACCCAGGGCCATGAAGTTAGGTCGGTCCTCCAGGCGAGAACCAAGGATTGTGGTGGCCATGGGTAGGACGAACGTTTGCTCCCCTATATTTACCTTTGCCATTTCATCCACTCCTCAGAAGTTTTTCTCTCAAGACTTACTTCCCTAACTATAAGTATGTCGCCTGATGGAAGCAATGTGGAAACTCCTGGAAAAGAGGAGCCTGAATTGCCTTTTTTCTTTCGATTCGCTAGAATAACTTTAACCTTTGGAAAACATGACAAAAAATGCAAAGAGAGGGCTAAATGCAATTTCATGGTACCGACAAGTACTACCTCAATCCCGAGCTCAAAGAGATTGTCAACATAGCCATGGCCATGGAGAAGCCTTTGCTGGTCACTGGTGAGGCCGGAACCGGCAAGACTCAACTGGCCTTCCAAATTGCCCGGGCTCTTGATCTTACCCTGGAAGAGGCTCGTTGCAAGTCGACATTCAAGGGAGAAGAACTCTGCTACATTTATGATACGGTTTTGCGTCTCAACGACTCCCGCTTCGGTACAGAAGAAAGCGGCAGAGATGTAAATGATATTTGGGATTATTTGAGTTTCGGTCCTATTGGTCGTGCTTTCATGGCAGACGAAAGACGGGTTCTTTTGTTGGACGAGATAGACAAGACCGATTCAGACACTCAAGACAACTTATTGGACGTGCTGGAAGACGGATCTTTCATCATTCGGGAGATCAACCACAAGGTGAAAGCCAAGTATATGCCCGTTATCGTCATTACCAGCAACGCCAAAAGAGAGCTTTCCGATCCCTTCCTGAGGCGCTGTTACTGCCATCACATTCCCTTTCCCGACATGGAAGAAATGGGCCGGATCGTCCGGCTGCACTACCCCGAAATTACTGCTCCCCTTTTGGATTCAGCCCTTGCCATCTTCTATCATCTGCGCCAAGGGGGATTTGAAAAACCACCCGCTACTGCGGAACTATTGGACTGGCTGGGAGCATTGCAACTCGATGGGGTGAGACCACCACTCTCTCCGGATGCTCTTCCTTTCCTTGGAACCCTGCTAAAACGCACTCAGGACCTACTCCATCACAAACAAGGAAAAAGTTAGAGGAAAAGATGTTCCTTCCTTTCTTTTATCAGTTGCGGGATCAGGGTATCCCCATTAGCCTCCGCTATGTGCTGGAATTCTACCAGGCCCTGGAAAAGGGGATTGTCCTTGACCTGGACCGGCTGTTCATTTTGATGCGTCTTATTTTTATTAAGAAAGTGGAACATTTCGACGCTTTCGAACAAGCCTTTGCCGCCTATTTTCTGGGCGCCGAGGGCGATACCATCCCCCGCTTCACTCAACAGGCTTGGGACGACAAAGCTTTCAGCCGCTGGCTGGAAGAAGAACTGGCGAAAGGGAGGTTCTCTGATCATGATTTGGAGAACCTTTCTCTGCCAGAGTTGCTCCAGAGATTCTGGGAAGTGGCCAGGGAGCAGAGGGAAAAACACCGTGGCGGTCACACCTGGGTCGGTACCGGAGGCGGTTCAGCCTTCGGCCACACCGGGGCACAACGCGAAGGCATTCGGGCGGAAGGCGACCCCCTGCACGGTGGAGCCCTGAAGATCATAGAGTCCCGCCGTTATGTAGATTACGCCGCCTCTACCACTCTCAGGGCCAAAAACCTCCGACAGGTACTGGCAGCACTTAAACACATGACTCCAGCAGGCCCTCCCACCGAACTTGATGTTGACGAATCCATTGACCAATCTTGCAGAAACGGCGGGGAAATCGAGTTGGTATTTAGGAGAGAGTTGAGAGATCGCATTCAGCTCATGGTATTGTTGGATAATGGTGGCGCCTCCATGCGCCCTTATTTGGATCTGGTAAAGCTGGTCTTCGGCCTCATGCGCGACCAGTTCAAGGACCTCGACTACTATTATTTCCACAATTGTATCTACGGCTGCGTTTACAGCGATCCCCAACGTCTGGCCGCATATCCAATTTACCAGATGTTAAGACGGGATCCTGAAACCAGGGTGATAATTATAGGAGATGCCAACATGGCTCCGGCCGAACTCATGCTCTCGGACGGCGCTATGGATTATTTTTCCAAGATTAGAGTGCCCGGGCGGGACTGGCTCTGGCAAATTCGCAACAACTTCGGCCATAGTGTGTGGCTCAACCCCATCCCCCGGTCTCACTGGCCCCGGGAAAGCCAAACCATCAAGCAAATAGGCGAAATTTTTCCCATGGAAGAACTGACCCTGGCCGGCATCAGGCGGGCGGTGGAGTGGCTGAATTCCGGGGCATCCCCTAAGAAAGCCAGCAGGCAGCTGGCAGTAGGCAGCGGTTAGATTTCGGAGTGTGGAATTCGGATTGCGGATTTGGGATGGCATAGGGCACAGGGCATAAGGCATGGAGAAGATTGGGGATTTACGATTGAACAATCGAGACTTTGCCGAATTGAGATTTTGGATGCTCGATAACCATCTACCTTTTGCTACTTACCGCTGACCGTTGATTACTGAATTCTTTACTTTCAGATTGTAGAATGTGGATTGAAGATTTCTGTAATTAATTCTCTTGGTATCACCATAATTAACTCGACAAAAAAAGCGAGTTAAATTAACTCGCTTTTCTTATTAAGACTGCGCACTAGTCTATCACATTAAAAGCCTCATATTCTTACTCGTTTCTGCTAAATCCGCCCCGATCTAAATCAGTGCAATCAGCTTTCTCTTCATCGCTTACAGTTGACGCATCTTTTAAATCTTCGATGTTACAGATGTAAGCATTCCCCTCTTTGTCGTAGACGTAAACCATTGAACTTTTCGTTGCCTCGGCCATGACTAACCTCCTCTTTTCGTGTTTTGTCTCGAGTTCTTATCCTAGGGTTAAAAAGGTTTTGAATCAAAATGATTCCATGTTGGGCGAAATGTTAAGAACTCCATTTCTCTCCGTCAAGAGTCTCTGAAAAATATTTCCCCTTGTCTTGTTGCACTTTGTCTCATCTCCCCTTGTTGACAACCCGAATAGTCGTTATCTAACAAATTGTGCCAAATCGAGGAGTTGTAAGTTCAGCGGGCCGGCACTATATTTATCCTATCCGATATTTTTCGGATTTCCAGGAAGATGTTATGAAAATAGGATATCCCTGCATAAATCGCGGAATCGGTTGCACGGCCAATTCCACTTTCAGACTGGCTTCCTACACGGACGAACTCCTGGTTCAAAAAGTGGAAAACAATTTGAACTGCCTCTTTGAGATTTTGCACTACAACGTTCAGAATGGTTTCCACTTTTTTAGAATAAGCTCTGACCTGGTCCCTTTCGCCTCACACCCCGTTTGCACCTTCGACTGGGCCGGTCATTTTAGTGGGCAGTTCGGAAAAATCGGTAAGTTCATTAAGGAGCACAAAATAAGGATTTCCATGCATCCTGACCAGTTTGTCCTCATCAACGCGCTGAAGGACGATGTGGTGGAGCGAAGTGTAAAAGAGCTCGATTATCACTGTACCGTCCTCGATAAAATGGCCCTGGACAGCACCGCCAAGATCCAGATTCATGTGGGTGGAGTATATGGCCACAAGCACTCGGCCATTGATAGATTCGTTGACACCTACGACTCTTTGAGCGGGTCGCTTAAAAGCAGGTTGGTTATTGAGAATGACGACAGATCATATGGCCTGGAAGATTGTTTGTCGGTACACGAAAAAATTGGAATTCCCATACTATTCGACGCCTTTCACCACCAATGCCTCAACAACGGTGAAACACTGCGACAAGGTTTGGAACTGGCAGCGAGTACCTGGAAAGAAGCAGATGGCATTCCCATGGTGGACTATAGTAGTCAGCAGAGAGGCCAGAGGCCTGGATCGCACGCAAAGACGCTGAACCCAGCAATGTTCAAGAAGTTTCTCCACGAGAGCGGAACATTAGACTTTGATCTAATGCTGGAGATAAAAGACAAAGAAAAGAGCGCCCTGAAGGCACTTGAAGTTCTCAAAGAGTTTGAAAAAGCCAGCCAGTGGAGGTGAGAGGTGGATCAAGTGAAGGGTTGCGGAACCGGGACGGTTTCCGCGCTTAAGGAAGAACTGGAACTTACAGAGGTGATAAGAGAATTATTCTCCTCCCAACGGTTAGCAGTGCTCGGTACCCAACGCGGCGGACAACCCTACGCCAACCTGGTGGCCTTTGCCGCCAGCAACGACTTGAAGAGTTTGTACTTTGCCACGGCTCGAGCCACCCGCAAGTATGCCAACATCGAGGCTGATGCCAGAGTCACAATGTTGATTGACAATCGTTCGAATCAGAACTCTGATTTTTCTCAAGCTGCAGCTGTTACCGCAACCGGCTCAGCCAAAGAGGTAGTGGATTCAAAAAGAGATGAGGTCCTGGCCATTTACCTGACCAAACATCCCATGTTGGAAGAATTTGTCCGCTCACCCACCTGTGCTCTTCTGCGGGTGGAGGTGCAAACGTACTACCTGGTGCGGAGATTCCAAAATGTCGTGGAACTTCGTGTTAAGTGATGAACTTAGCGTAGATGGGTATCTGGGGATAGTGATCAAGCATTCTTAGGTCTCATTGCCTTTCCTTTACTACTCCACTAAAACTCACCCCGTCCACTTAAGCCCTCTCTTTAGCCCTCTCATTGCTCGGTTGGAATGGTAAAGCTGGATCGACTTGCCATCAGTATGGCGGAGTCGAGGGCAAGATGGCGAATAGTATCTCAAGTTGTCATGGCAGACATGAGAGGCTGAAGATTCGGGGATACGCGGGGAAAACTAGTAGTATTCAGCTACTATTTTACCTATTTTTTTATACCATTGAATAAAACCGTATCAGGCTTATTTTAGGATCAACTTTGGTCTTATCTAGGTGTTGGCAGTAATTTTCCCACAATTAACAACATGGAGTTAGAAAATGAAATGGAAGCTAAAGCTTGGTACATTTGCTGGGATAGATGTCTATCTTCATCTCAGCTTCGTCCTTCTTTTAGGATGGCTGGGTTTTATCTACTGGACGAGGGGAGCTGGGTTCCTCTCCATGTTAGAGGGGCTAATCTTTATACTTGCTCTCTTCTCGTGTGTTGTCCTTCACGAGTTTGGTCACGCATTAACTGCTCAAAGGTATGGAATAAAGACAAGAGATATCATTCTCCTACCTATCGGTGGTGTTGCCCGGTTGGAGAGGGTGCCAGAAGATCCCCGGCAAGAGCTCTGGGTCGCGCTAGCCGGTCCGGCGGTAAACGTTATCATAGCCTTTGTTTTACTCGTCTGGCTTCAGGTCAGCAATACATTTGAACCTTTACACAATCTTACTCTGACAACCGGCCCTTTCGCTGAACGGCTGCTGAGCGCAAATGTATTTCTGGCACTCTTCAATATGTTACCGGCATTTCCCATGGATGGGGGCCGGGTCTTACGTGCTTTGTTAGCGACTCGCTTGCACTACAGCCGTGCTACTCAATATGCTGCAAACATCGGCCAGGGTATGGCATTTATTTTTGGGGTTCTTGGTTTATTCACCAACCCCTTTTTACTATTTATCGCTATCTTTGTCTGGCTTGGTGCCGCTCAGGAAGCAAGCATGGTTCACATGAAATCCGCCATGAGAGACATTCCCGTGAAGAAGGCGATGATTACAGAGTTTACTACCCTTAGTCCCTCCGACTCCCTGGCACGTGCTATTGAACTTACCCTTACCACTTCTCAGACTGACTTTCCCGTTGTCGAGGATGGGGAGGTAAAAGGCATTCTGGTCCAGCCCATTCTCTTCGATGTGCTGCAGCGCAGTGATCGAGAGACTTCCGTGAGTGAGGTAATGATGCGGGAATTTGCTTCAGTTGACGCTCTCGAAATGTTGGAAACAGCATTTCTAAAATTAAACTCATGTAACTGCCAGACTCTCCCGGTCTTGGAAAATGGTCATCTCATTGGTCTCTTCACCACGGAGAATGTGGGCGAATTTGTCAAAATTCAATCCGCCTTAGCAAGAGTGCCGAACTCAAGAGATTGGGGTGTGGATGCAGCCTGATGTAACCGATAAATCCATACCGAGATTTGTACATAAGGAGCGGAAAGGAGTATCACATGGAAACTGGGAGAAAGGATGAGAGATACTTTTCAGTATATATTGACCGCAGTTTACCCCTGGCTGAACAAATCCACGAGGCGAACGCTCTTCTCTGCAATGAGGCTGCAGGAGACGAAAGCGTCTTTCTGGAAGGGTCGGAGACTCGCAACGGCAGCCTTCATTTACTTTACCGCCTGGGGCGTGGGAACGGCAAAAAGATATAAGAAATCCGGCCCCTACCTCATGGTCTGCAAAATTGCCATAGATCGCATTGAAGAGTTGCTAGATAGGTAATATTTTTGGTTCAAGGATAAAGGATACCATATGGATTGGTCTCTGTTGACACTAGCACTGCTGATGATAGCGACGCTGGGAGCTTTTTTCCTGGAGCTGACTCCCTACCCGGTTGGCGCACCCCTTCTCCTTGTGCTATGTATTTTCCGGCTCAAGAAGATGAATTCAAGGAGACGCTAATTATACGTACCCTGCTGTAAAAAGAAACCAATAAGAAGGAAGACAGAGGATAAGCGCATTTCTTGGTGCAGGCGGCACACGAGTTGTTACCCGTCTTATGGGCCTTTTGCTTGCCGTAATTGCGGTCCAGTTTATGGTCAATGGCATTCAGCAAATTTAATTCCTGCAAGAGCAGGCGCAGTCTTTTCGCAACACCTTCACAGAACACTTTACAAACAAGAAAGAAAACTTACTTTATTCGGCAATACCAGGTCCACTATGCTGTCGAAAAAATACACGGAAAGCTGTTGCTTCACAGGGAGGTTTTGTGCACTTTGAAATGTTCACTAAAACTGAAAAGTTATGCGGGAACACCCGTCGACGTACGCCTGACATTCTTTCTTTTTGCAATATAATCATACTTCAACAAAATATCCATAGATTTGGTGACATAGTGTATTCAAAGATGGCACAGGAGAGGAACTCGGCTATCCTTGCCTGGTGCAAACAGAAAGTATGTGGATCAGCTTTTTAGGATTATTCAACCAAACAAGATTGGGCACAACACCCCCGGTTGTGAAGAGATCGCACCGGCGGTGAAACCAATTGCGATAAAACTAGTAGGGTGGGTCGAACGCAATCGCCAGGTAAGGACTGATAAAGAAATCGTTTTTCGGGGGACCCAATGCAAAGATCAGGTTATACCACTGAGGTTCTGGCAAGGTTTTACCATAGTGGGTTATTCCCTGCTCCTCTTTGCCTGCGTATTGACAAAAAGAGGAGCCTGCTTAATTTTTCGGTATCATTTTTAGAAGATCAACAAGCAAGGAGATGTGTACATGGCCAAATTGCAATCAGGAGATCAGGCTCCTAACTTCAAGCTCAGTAATCAAGATGAAAAAGATGGGTGTCTTCAGGATTTCATGGGGAGGAAACTCCTCGTCTACTTTTACCCGAAGGCGGATACCCCCGGCTGCACCAAACAGGCATGCAGTGTGAGAGACGCCAGGGCGGAACTGGCCGATCTCGGCGTCGATGTCATTGGCATAAGTCCGGATGCCCCGGGTAAGCAAAACTCGGATTTACCTTGCTCTCCGACCGGGACAATCAGGTGGCTCAAGCCTACGGCGCCTGGGGGGAGAAGTCTATGTACGGCAAAAAGTACGAGGGCATCATCCGTTCCGCTCTGCTCCTGGACGAGGAGGGGGAAGTAATGCAGACCTGGTACAAGGTTAGCCCCAAAGATACGGTGCCAAAGGTTCTGGAAAGGCTGGAGAAGAAATAAGATGAAAGATAAAAAGGCTGAGAAGCTCCAGGCTCACACTGAATCCTTCTTTCGGGAATTTCTCCAAGGCGATGATTCATTCTCCAGGTTGGACGAATCAGATGACTCCATATTTTATGCCGCTGATCGATTCGTTCAGCATATAGACTCTCTTGCCCTGTCAACTGTGGAAAGGATAATCGGTGAGCTTGTCATTGAGCATAACCCAATTATTTTGGACTTGATGGCTGGCTGGGATTCCCACATTCCTCCCACCATTCATGCCGAGAGAGTTGTGGGACTTGGTCTCAACCGTAATGAGCTCTCGCGCAATAAAAATTTGACTGATTGGATCTATCACGATTTGAATAAGATCCCCTCTCTACCCTTTGCAGAAGAGACCTTTGATGCTGTCCTCAATGTGGTATCCGTAGACTACATAACCAGACCTCTCGAGGCTGGTAATTTTCTCCAATCGCATGTTCGAGCAAAAGGCGGTTAAGATCTGGCGCCAGTCTGGAGAGGATGAGCGGGTTGTGCTGGTTGAAGAGTTCTTCAAGCGGGCGGGTGTCTTTAGAAGTCCACGGGTGTTCGTCTCAAAAGGGAAGCCGAGGCCCAGGGACGACAAGTATGCCCATCTCGGCATTCCCAGCGACCCCATCTATGCGGTATATGCCGAAAAAAGTGGAGGGGGGAGGAGCAAAAGGCCTGACCTTTCATCAATGTGGCCCCTTACGGATCTCCCAGATCCAGGGGAACTCGAGCGCAGAAAATCAGCGGTGAAACATACACTGGAGTGTCCCCACTGCAAGGAGGGTTTACTGAAATGGCAATTGCCTCAGAACCCCTTCACAGGATGGGACATGGAATTCCTCTTTGTCTGTTTCAACGATGCATGTCCATTTGTGGTCAGAGGCTGGGAGGTCATGTACCGCCAGGGCAACATGGGATTGTCCTACCGTTTCGCCTATAACCCGGATCGTGACCAGTGCATGTCAGTTCCGGTTCCGCATCTCCACGCCCTCAGAGAGAGTATTGTGGAATGAGGTGTCAGGTGTCAGGTGTCAGGTTTCAGCAAAAAGAGAATGGGAGCTGAAACCTGAACACTGAAACCTCTATTCCTTCTTAAGACTGTTTTCTCCCAATCTTCGAACCAGAGGAATTTTTCGGTATGAAAGGTTGGTACCCATGAATTTGAGCCCATCTTATGAGGAGCTTCTTAATCGGATCAAGGAGCTGGAAGAAGAAACTGTAAAGTGCAGGGAAGCCGCCGAATCCTTCAGGCTCACTGGCCAGTACGTCACTGTAGCAATTGACTCTCTCTCGGCTCACATAGCGATACTGGATGGAAATGGTGTAATTCTGGAAAGCAATCGCTCATGGCAACAATTCGGCCAAGAAAACGAGATTGAAAATTCAGCTGACACGGTAGGCCTTAATTATCTAATGATATGCGACTCCACAGTGGGAGATGCGGATGAAGTTGAAAAAGCACGTGAGGTTGCCCATGGAATTAGAATGGTCATTGCAGGTGAGTTAGATGAGTTCGGCACCGATTATCCCTGCCATTCACCTGATGAAAGGCGGTGGTGCTACGTCAGGGCCACCCGGCTGGAAGGTCCCGGTCCCCTGAGGGTGGTAGTTAGCCACGAAGATGTAACGCCTATCAAGCTGGTTGAGGAGACTCTGAGAGAGAGGGAGCATGAACTGGAACTGCAAAAACAAAATTTAGAGGAAGCCAATACGGCCCTAAGAGTTTTATTAAAAAAACGGGAAGAAGATAAAGGAGAGCTGGAAGAAAAAGTGCTCTCAAACGTTAAAGAACTGGTAAATCCCTATCTAAATAGACTGAAAAATACTTCACTGGATCGTCAGCAAAGGGCACATCTGGAAATTATTGAGTCCAACCTCAATGATATCGTCTCTCCTTTCTTGCGCCAGCTGTCGTCCAAGTATTTGAAGCTTACCCCGAGAGAAATCGAAGTAGCCACTCTGGTTAAAGAAGGCAAGTCAACAAAAGAAATAGGCGAAATGTTGAATCTATCCATGAATGCGGTGGACTTCCACCGAAAAAACATTCGGGAAAAGCTCGGGTTGAAAAACAAAAAAGCCAACCTCAGAACCCACCTATTATCCCTTTCATAGTAGTAGTTCTATACTACTATTATACTCTCTTTTCTTAACCGTTGAAGTTTCGCGGAGAGGGGTTAACTTTTTCACCAAGTCAATGTGAATCAACATTTTATCGTTGAAACTTCTTAATGGTGGAAGAGTTATGAAAAGCTGGATACCACATGGTGAATTCAATCTGAAAGGTAATCTTTTATCGATCCTCGTTGTTATGGTACTCCTCTCTTTGCAGACTGGATGTGCTTACCTAACCGAACAGCAGCATTTCCATTTGTCCACGCCAACACCATTGAGAGATGATCAGATTTTAGTCATTGGCTTTCTCGGGGGAAGGCAGCTATGGGATGACCATACTCGCGGGGTGAGACAATTGGCTGTCAAGCTTGAGAAGATGAGGATGCCACATCTAGAAGTCGAGACTTTTCAGAACAGAAGGTACGATCTGGCTTTTGCATTTATCCAGAGGGCTCTCGATGGAAACGAGGACTACCATCTTGACTCACAGGAGCGGGCTTCTGCTCGTCTCATTCTGTATGGACAGAGTCTGGGTGGTTCAGCAGTCGTAAAACTTGCCAGAGATTTGGAGAAAGTAGATATTCCTGTCCTCTTGACTGTACAGGTGGATAGTGTGGGCTTCAGCGATCATCTAATACCCCCGAATGTTCTCAAAGCAGCCAATCTTTTTCAGAGCGATGATTGGATTTTCAGAGGAGAGGAAAAAATCTCGGCACTTGATCCCGAGGCAACTGAGATACTGGCAAATATTAAATTTGATTATTCCAACAAGAAAGTTGATATGACGGCTCAGCCCTGGCAACGAAGACTTTTTTCAACGCCTCACAGCATGATGGACGCCGACCCGGAGGTCTGGGCCATTGTAGAGCAGTTAATTATGGATGAACTCGGTAACCCCAAAGAAAATCTTCGTGTTGAAGACGACCATATAAGCACAAACGATTTACCCAAAGGGTAAGTGCGTATCGGCATCTACCGAGAAATAACAATTCTCAGGAGGAATGTAACATGAAAGATTACAAAGAAAACGAAACTATAGAGTCTGGTTGGGCTGGTCCTGCCATGGAGATCTGGCCGGAAGAGGATGATTACACAATGTGGCGTCACATGCGCCGGAACGCCAGGAAGCATCTGGAATGCAGTATTCCAGCTCTTGCAGCCAGTCCGTTTTGCGGTAAAGGCTGCCACAATGGCTGAGGCATGGGGCATAGAGAAAATGGCAGCTAGCAGCGGGCAACTGGCAGGGAAAAGATATGCCCAATACAGAATCCACCCTGCATCACCTGAGCTGACTGCTGCCCGCTGTCAGCTGCAAGCTTGTTCCTGACACCTGTCGAAGATCCCGCCTGCAGCGAAGCGGCAGCGGGGGAACCTGATACCTGCTCCCTCAACCATAACTCCGGGGATTATTAAGTCCTTGCGACCCGATTTGTTTATTTTAGCAAACAAGTCTGTTGGGAAATTAGTTTCCCCGGACCTTTTTCCACCTCTTGCAAGGCAATACAGATTGACTGCTCGAGAGTCGTGAGTTTCATGGGTATGAGTTCACGGATTCTATTCTCCCTGCATATGACCTCGTTTTTCAACCCTTCCACCAGAGGATTGACAACACCTGAAGGAACGGGCGTCACCAAGTTAACCCAGTAGGTGGAAAGTTTAGGTGTCAACACCGGTACGGTGATGATCAGCCGTTTGAGACCCCGAACCTGGGCGTATATTTCCATCATCTTCCGATAGGTGACAATATCGGGACCCCCCACATCCAGGGAGAGGCCGGCAGTGGCAGGTTCCCGAAGACATCCGAGAAGATAGTTTACCATGTCCCGAATGTCGATGGGTTGACAGCGTGTTTCGATCCATCTGGGACAAACCATTACTGGCAGCCGTTCCACCAAATAACGCAGCATTTCAAAGGGCGCTCCGCCTGCCCCCATAATGTTGGGTGCCCGGAGCTCAGTGGCTTGCGCTCGGCCCGAGGACAGGATCTGGCCCACTTCTTGACGGCTGGCCAGATGTTTGGAAAGCTGAGCGCCGGTCTCACCCAGACCTCCCAGGTAAATTACACGTCGCACTCCGGCCTTGTCCGCGGCACGAACGAAATTTTCCGCCGCCACCCGGTCTCGCTCTGCAAAGACTTTGTTCTCACCAATGGTGCGACCACCCATTGAGTGAACCAGATAATAGGCCACCTCGATCCCCTCGAGGGCCGAATCCACTGTGTCCTCTTCAAGCAGATCGCCCCTGGCTATTTCTATCTCTTCCTCTGCGAAGAGATTGCCCCTGAGTTTTTCAGGGGAGCGCACGAGGCAGCGCACATTCATCCCATGTCCAGTGAGCCCATGGAGCAAACGACCCCCCACAAAACCCGTGGCTCCGGTTAAAAGTATCTTGCTGAAATTCTCAGCCATGGCTACCGCGCTCCTTATTTCTTTCCATCCGAAACGTCATACCGGACGAGACGAAGTCGAGATAATGTATAATGACAAATGCACAATTAGAAAGGAATGAACCTGCCGGCTGCCGGCTGCTAGCTGCCTGCTGGTTTATCCGGCCAGCGAGAAATTGCGTCGAAATTGAGGTCCCAGAGGGCAGTCCTCTCCTTGAGTTTATAGAAGCCGGCAGCAGCTATCATGGCGGCGTTGTCAGTGCAAAGCTCCGGCTCGGGTAAATTCAAGGCAATGCCAAACCTAGCCGCCTCTTCCAGTAATCGCCGGCGAAGACGGCTGTTGGCTGCCACTCCGCCGGCTACCACCACCTGGCGTACCTTGAATTTTTTCGCTGCAGTGCAAGTCTTTTCCACCAAAACCTCGACCACCGCCTCTTGAAAACTGGCCACCAGATCGGCAATCGGCAGGGGGAGCTCCTTTGCCGAGATCCCACTGACTCCAGGTTTAACAGCTGCACCTGTCGGGCTGGTACCCACATATTTGCGGACAAAATTGACCACTGCTGTTTTGATCCCGCTAAAACTGAAATCCAGGGAGTCTTTCTCCAAATAGGCTCGCGGAAAGGAAATTGCTTGCGGATTCCCCTTTCGTGCCAGACCATCAATGATCACCCCACCAGGATAGCCAAGGTCCAGAAATTTTGCCACTTTGTCAAAGGCCTCCCCCGCAGCATCATCCCTGGTCCGCCCCAGCAAATTAATTCTGCCATAATCCTCAACGAGATAAAGGTTGGTGTGTCCCCCGGAAACTACCAGGGCAACAACAGGAAAGGAAGGCTGCGACTCATTCATAAAGGCGGCCTGAATGTGACCTTCAAGGTGGTTCACGGCAACCAGGGGTTTACCGGTGGCATAGGCCAACCCCTTGGCCACCCCAATGCCTACCAGGAGTGATCCTACCAATCCCGGCCCCTGGGTAACGGCGATACCATCTACCGAGGACATCTCCAGATCTGCTCGTTGCAGGGCTTGTGAAATCACCGGGATGATTGCCTTGACATGCTGCCGGGAGGCCAGTTCTGGAACCACACCACCATAGGGGCGATGAATTGTGACTTGCGAAGAAACTACACTGGAGAGAATGCGCCGCCCATCTTCCACCACAGCTGCAGCGGTTTCATCGCAAGAACTCTCTATTCCCAGTACTTTCAAAAATCTTACCTCCCTGGTTTCTCATGGTGCCCCACCCCTACCAATCAACCTCTAAAGAGCTGGCAGCTGACCGAGGGAAATTAATCTTACTCTGTTTGTGAGGAATTAACTAGTGTCTATTCGGAAACTCCATAATGTCATTCTGAGCCTGCCGAAGGACTCCTCAGAATGACAGCTGAAAAACAAGTTTTTGGATGAACGCTAACCAGCGATGATTAACGAATTTTCCCACCTTGATCTCAAATGGTTGTCTGTTAGCAAACTTTTCTGCTGCCTGCTGCCCGCTGCGCATGCGCTAAATCTATTGACTTCGTCAACTTGCTCTTTTATTATGTCAAGAATGACATCAAGAAACCTTTTTTTCGACTTCGGGTCGGTTATCCTCGACCACCCCCTGGAAGAATTTAATGGCTCTGCTCACTGACCGTCACCAACGATCTATCGACTACCTCAGGGTTTCCATTACCGACCGTTGCAACTTGCGCTGTCTTTACTGCATGCCCATAGAGGGGACATTCAAGCTGGACCACGATGAAATCCTCTCATACGAGGAGTTCCTCCACCTCGTTCAGATAGCGATTAGCATGGGGATAAACAAGGTTCGCCTTACCGGGGGAGAACCGCTCGTCCGTAAGGGAGTTGTCGATTTTTGTCGCCGTTTGACCTCAATCTCCGGTCTTCAGAGTCTGAGCCTCACCACCAACGGAGTATTACTGGAAGAACTCGGCCAGGACCTTTACGCTGCCGGTATCCGCCGGGTGAATGTTAGTCTGGACACTCTCCAGCGAGAGAAATTTCTCCGCATCACCCGCCGTGATGAGTTCGATAGGGTCTGGCGCTCCATTCAGGCTGCCGAGCGGTTTGGGTTCAGTCCAGTAAAAATCAACGTTGTGGTAATGCGGGGAATCAATGATGACGAGGTTCTGGCTCTCGCGAAGTTGAGCCTTGATCGCCCTTATCACATTCGCTTTATAGAGTTCATGGGCTTCAACAACGACAGCCAATGGACCCTCCAGCATTATTTCAGCGCCGATGAGATCCTGGCAAAATTGCGCAAGGTGGGCTCACTGGAACAGGTGACTTCCCGCCACACCAACGGTCCTGCTCGTCATTTCCGCTGGCCTGACGCGGCAGGCGTGATCGGTATCATAAGTCCAATCAGTAACCACTTCTGTCTTTCTTGTAATCGAATACGCCTCACCGCCGACGGCAAATTGCGTAATTGTCTTTTTTCCGACCATGAAGTGGACATTAAATCACCCCTTCGCCAAGGAGCGACAGATACTGAGCTGGCGCAAATTCTCAGAGATTCTGTTGTCAACAAGCCCGAAAAACATGGTCTTCAGCCTGATTTTTTCCGTAAATGCCATAGCCGACCAATGGTTGCCATAGGTGGCTGATTTGCATTGATCGGTGATTTCCAGGATTCATGAGAATAGAGAATTCAGGATCTGAGAACTGACCCATATGTTGAATAACTGGGGCTAGCCCGTTGACTCAAAGTTTTTTCCGTTCTAGAATCGGCTTGTATTGTCCTTCTTGAGCCTATGATCCCTTGCGGAAACTAACCATGACCAATTCCAGGCATCTCCACCAGGACCTGCTTGAAGCAATTCTCCAGTCAATGCCTCACGGCCTAGTCCTTTTTGAGTCTTCAGGACAGATGTTGTTCGTCAACACTTTTGCCGAGCAGTTATTCGGATTCGCGCCGGGCGGGTGGAAGGACCGTGGGATCTCTTCCTTGTTTTTGGAAGATGACTACGATATTTTCCTGCCCAACATAATAAAACTCACCTCGGACACGGGAAACTTTGAGGGAGAGGCTCTTCTCCGGGATAGCAAAGGCCGAAAGTTCTTCGCCTATCTCACCACCCTCCTTTACCGCAGCAGTGACAAGGACGTTATTGTCTTAACCATTCAGGATATCGGAACCCTAAAAACCCTTCAGCGTGAGTCCATTGAAACAGAGCGGGTGCGGTCCATGGCAAAAGTGGTGGATCAGATGGCTCATCACATCCGTAACCCGATCGCGGCAATTGGTGGATTTGCCGGCCGCTTGCTCAAAAAGGGATTGGACGAAAAAGACAGGCAGCTCTACAAGGAAATCATTTATCAAGAAGCCAGCAGGTTGGACAACCTGCTCAAAAATCTGGCCAGTTTCACCACCTTGCCCCTTCCCACCATGGCAGAAGACAATTTTGACAACCTCTTGAAGCTATCTATGACTATGGTTCCCCAAACTCTAATGGCGGCAGCCTCCGAGTGGCATGCTCCTCCCAGTGAAGAACTCTCTTCGTTCCGTGCCTTTATGGATGTGAATATTCTCTCCCAATGTCTGGCCAACATTTTCACCAATTCCTTGGAATCAGGAGATCCAACCGTGGTCATCAATTTTATTGTGGACGCTAAGGATGACCGCATTCAGTTTAGCGTAAGTGACGACGGCTGCGGGATAAAACCAGAGAATCAACCCCTCGTTTTTGACCCTCTTTTCACCACAAAAAACGAGCACGTGGGGCTCGGCCTCACCATAAGTCAGAGAATCATTAACGATCACGGCGGAAGCATTCAGATTGAGAGCGAAGTTGGAAAGGGAACTACGGTCATTTTAGAGATACCGCGGGATAAGCGGAGACCGATTAGGGTGAGGCGACTCTAATTCAGCTGGCAGCCGTTGGGCCATGGCACTAGGAACTGAGCGCTAGGCACAGTGGCAAGAGACGGGGATTAGAGGACAGACGACAAAGGATGGATGACAGATGACACATAGGATAATTTCGAATTTCGAAATTTTTGCCCTATGCTCCATGCCCTATGCCGAGAACGAGAGGCGGTCCTATAATAGTCTAATCTTCTTTGCCCACTTTGATATACGCACGCAACCGGGTCACCGTGGCCGGCCCTATCCCTTTAACTTCACAAAGATTCTCCAACTTGGAGAATGTTCCCCTCAGGCCCCTCAAAGCCACGACCTCCTTTGCCAACTTGTAATTGATGCCAGGCACTTGGCTCAACTCAGCTACTGAGACCTGGTTTATATCCAGTGGCACTCCCAAAGCCAAACGGGTGGGCACCGCCATCCATCCCAGTTTGAAACTTGTAGCGCCACTTGCTTCAGCTATAATTTGAATTCTTCTGCCGCTTTCTGTCTGAACGTTAGCCCAGGTTGGTCCGTCCAGAGGATATAGAGATCCTCCAGCCCGAGCTACCGCTTGAGCTACCGTAACCCCTTGTGGGAAGGAATATATACCAGGGCTTTTTACCATGCCAACCAGTTGGACGAAGACAGATTTAGTGGAAAGTTGAGAGGATTTTCCGGAGCTGTCATACTGGTCGTGGTAACTCCAACCGTAGACAGACAGCAGGACGAATGACACCAACAAAATAACCAGGGCATGAGATCGAGAAAAATAATTCATCTTAAACTTCGAATTGCTGATTGTAGGCCGAGGCTGTCTGTATTCCTTGCAGCCAGGTTTCAAGCTCTTGAGTCTAAAATTTACCGCCTAAAATCTGAAATGGCTGGGCTTTATATTACATCTCAGGCGGGTGGAAAAAAAGGATCGTCGGCTCGTGTCGAGGTGCCCGTGCAAGAGAAAGGGAGGATTAGCACTGATCTTTCCCTTGCTCGTCCTTGAACATCTTGTAGTTGATGCTATCCACCAGGGCCAGCCAGCTTGCCTCAAGGATGTTTTCCGAGACTCCCACCGTACCCCAGACGCTGTCCCTGTCCACGGACTCGATGAGCACCCGGACTTTGGCGGCGGTTCCTTCCTTGCCCGGCAAAACCCTCACTTTATAGTCATTGAGCCTCATGTGCGAGAGCTCTGGATAGAATTTTTCCAAGGCCTTGCGTAAGGCGTTGTCCAGGGCATTTACCGGTCCAACGCCCGAGGCGGCTGTGTGCTCCACTTTGCCCCCCACCTTGACCATTACAGTGGCCTCGGACTCGGAAGGCTTGGTTTCGTCAGTCTTGGATACCATGACCCTGAAGCCCACCAGTTCAAAGTACCTTTTCACCCTCCCGAGGGCGCGGTTCAACAAGAGCTCAAAAGACCCTTCCGCCGCCTCGTATTGAAATCCCTCGTGCTCGAGATCTTTGAGCTCCTCCAGGACCTGCATGGCAACGGGGTCTTTGCTGGATATCTCTATGCCGTATTGCTCCGCCTTTTGCTTTATGGTGCTGCGGCCTGAGAGGTCTGACACCAGAACGCGCCGTCGATTGCCAACCAATTCAGGGTATATGTGTTCATAGGTCTCCGGATTGCGTTCAACTGCAGCCACGTGTATCCCACCCTTGTGGGCAAAGGCACTTCTGCCCACGTAAGGCTGGTACCTGGGCGGCCGAATATTAGCTAGCTCAAGGATGTACCGAGAAGTCTCACGCAGTCGGGTGAGTTGTTTATCTGGGATACAATCAAGCTTTAATTTCAACTTGATCGCCGGAATAATACTGCACAAATTGGCATTGCCACAGCGCTCCCCCACTCCATTCATAGTACCTTGCACTTGCTTTGCGCCCAGTGCCACAGCCGCCAACGAGTTGGCTACCGCCAACTCCGAGTCGTTATGAGTGTGGATGCCGAGGTCTGCCTTGGGAAATTCCTTCTTGACCCGCTTGATGATCTCTTGCAGGTCCGTGGTCAGGGTTCCGCCGTTGGTATCGCAAAGGACCAGGCACTCAGCCCCTCCCTCTAGGGCAGCCTTAAGGGTGGCACGGGCATATTCGGGGTCAGCCTTGAAGCCATCAAAAAAGTGTTCGGCATCATAGATGAGCTTCCATATGTGCGGTCGCACGTAAGCCAGGGAGTCGCGAATAATCTCAACATTACGCTCCAGAGTCGTTCTCAGCGCATCCCGCACATGGACGGTCCAACTTTTGCCAAAGATGGTAATCACCTCCGTCTTTGCATTTAGGAGAGCGCCCAAGTTCCGGTCTTTTTCCGCCGAGGAGCGCGGATTATGGGTGCTGCCAAAGGCTGCGACTTTGGAAATTTTCAGCTCATAGTTCTTGATTTCCTTGAAATAGGCAACATCTTTTGGATTTGAGCCTGGCCATCCACCTTCAATATAGTGAATCCCCAACTCGTCGAGCTTCTTGGAACAGCGAATTTTATCTTCCAGGGAAAGGTTAAAATCCTCAGCCTGGGTGCCGTCTCTCAATGTAGTGTCATAGATCTCGATCTTACGCATAGGTCTTTCCTGTTGTCCAAGTTTTATGAGTTAATCGAAAATTTCGAGCTTGGAATATATTGTGCCGTGCTACTTAATCCTGGCACACCCCAGAAGAACACTACTAATACGCAACCTTTTTCCTTCCTACTCCGGAATCTCGTGGTGCAACGGTTGATCTAAGCCAAAAGCATCGTGCAGAACCTGCACCGCCTTGGCCGTATGTCGATCTTCAATCACACAGGAAACCTTGATCTCAGAGGTACTGATCATGTGAATATTAATATTCTCGCTGCCCAAGGACTGGAACATTTTAGCGGCAACGCCGGCGTGGTGGCGCATGCCCACGCCTATGACAGAGATCTTGGAAATATTTTCATCGCTGAAGATCTGCAGGTCTTTCCACTCTTTTTTCATTCCCTCCAGGACCCGTATAGCTGCCTGGCGATCCAGTCGCGGCACGGTGAAGCTCAGGTTGGCCAGCTTGGCGTCAACGGTGCTCCCCTGAATAATCATATCCACCACGATCCCTTCATTGGCGATCTCGGTAAATATCCTGGCGGCAACGCCGGGCACGTCGGGCAACCCTGCCAGGGTTATGCGGGCGTCGCCCTTGCTGTAGGCGACACCCGAAACCATCACTTGTTCCATGGACTTATCCTCCTTAACCACCATGGTGCCAGGTTCGTCCACAAAGGAAGATCGGACATGAACTGGTACATTATATTTCTTGGCAAATTCCACCGAGCGGATGTGCAGAACCTTGGCCCCCATGCTGGCCATCTCCAGCATCTCATCATAGGAAACGCGCTGCAGTTTCCTCGCTTTGTGGTAAATACTCGGATCAGTGGTATAGACGCCTGCCACGTCAGTATAGATTTCACAAACATCAGCAGCCAAGGTTGCGGCCACCGCCACCGCCGTGGTGTCTGATCCTCCCCGACCGAGGGTGGTGATATTACCCCTCTCATCCAAACCCTGGAAACCGGCTATAACCGGGATACAACCCTTGTATATGTTATGCCAGATGGGTTCGGTCCGAATTTCACTTATTCGCGCCCGTCCATAGGCATGATCTGTGTAGATACGAGCCTGATGGCCCAACAGAGACTGGGCCTCATATCCCATGTCCTTTATGGCGATACTGAATAGTGCAATGGTAACCTGCTCGCCTGTGGCCAGGAGCACGTCTCGTTCTCTGGGGTCCGGTTCTGCGGCCATCTCATGGGCCAACCTAATAAGCCTGTCTGTCTCACCGGCCATGGCAGATAGCACCACTACCACATCATCGCCGTCCTCCCGGGTCTTGATCACCCGTCTGGCCACTGCTTTGATTCTTTCCGGGTCAGCCACCGAAGTGCCCCCGTATTTTTGTACTATAAGTGCCATCGAGCTCTTTTTAGCAGAGAAATAAAGGGAAAATTAGGATTTGTCCCCTTATGTATTTATAAATTTAAATAACCTTATCGTATAAAATCTTTAAGATGACTTATACCCTGAAAAGTGTCAATGAAAAAAGAGACAGGACTTTCCCCAAAAATATTTTGGTGACACAGGCCACGGGGAAGCTACTCCACAACGCCTATGATTAGCTCCATTTACTGGCAGGATTCCTCTTTCGTTAGTCTCCATCCCGAAACCATGTTTCTGGATGTCATTCTGAGGAGTCCCGCTAACAGCGGGACGACGAAGAATCTCATGGTTAGTGCGGCCGCAGAGATCCTTCGCGGAGTTTATCCTGAGTCAGCCGAAGGGCTCAGGATGACACAGCGGAGCTTGTCCTGAGCGACTCGACCTGAGCTCGTCGACAGGTCCCGGCGAAGGGCTCAGAATGACATTAAGGAGTTTCCGGATGACCGCTAGTGAGCGCCATATCTTCATGCTGGCCTTCGCAAGGCTGAGAGAGTGAAGGTAGGTTGCTCAGATGCTCGTTGTTTCGCAGCTTCCCCTTGCGGGCTTCGCTGATGTCTCTTCTGAGTGACCTGCTCTGTTGAATCCCGCCTTCGGCGGATCCACATAGCGGAATTCAACAGGGCTGACGGAAGGGTCTGTGCCACTTTCCGCCTACGGCGGACTGGGGGAGCCCCTGGCCCCGTTCTGCAGGAACGGAAAACAGGGGGGAGGAATCGGCTACCGCAGCATGTCTGCTCAGTAGGATTTAGGATTTCTCTCCGGCGTTTTTATGCAAGTCGACAAGTGTGGCCAGTCTCTTTTTAAATTTGTCTCCAAATGCAAAGAAGGCAATGTTTCGTTCCACCTCCCCCAGGAAGGTCAAGCGAACTTCCAGTCTCTCCACCGGCAGATCTTTGCCTAGCCGCTCAGCCCATTCAATTGCTACTACCCCTTGGGCGAAAAAGATCTCTTCTAGCCCTAGTTCTGAAAACTCGGCTTTGGAGACTCGGTATAAATCCAGATGATAAAAGGGGACTCTACCAGGATACTCGTTTATGATGACAAAGGTTGGGCTGGTGATGTAGAAATTCTTCGGAACCCCTAAGCCCCGAGCCAGTCCCTGAGAGAAAAGGGTTTTTCCGCTGCCTAATTCCCCTACCAAAGCAACTAGATCCCCGGGTTGCAGAAGCCGCCCAAGTTGTTCGGCGAGCCTTTGAGTCTCTTCAGGGCTTTCGGTGCGGTTTTCCCACGTGCGTAACGGTTTTTCATTTTTCATTTCCTATTTCTCATTTGACATTTGTCATTAATGTAACTTTGGTCGGATGACTCTTGTGTTGAGTTGACAATGATAAATGATCAATGAGAAATGCGAAATGAGAAATGAGAAATGAGAAATGATCTACTTGCTGCTATCTGTAGGCATTATGTTCGACCAACGATTTCTGCACTATAGGGATCTCCGCTAGCAGATCCGTTGCCAGCAGGCCCCGATCACCCATTCGCCCGGCTAAG
Organism: Deltaproteobacteria bacterium; assembly: GCA_037384945.1. Lineage (GTDB taxonomy): Bacteria > Desulfobacterota > Syntrophobacteria > BM002 > BM002 > BM002. The sequence goes on along the minus strand of JARRNM010000016.1, from coordinate 48,905 downwards.
CGATCGGCCGCTTTACCGTGGCAATAGACACCCGCACAGGCCGCATCAAAGGGCGAAAGTCCCTGCGCCAAGAATCCGGCGATCAAGCCGGTAAGGATATCTCCTGTGCCACCGCTGGCCAGACCGGGATTGCCGCTGCTATTTATTGCCACTCTTCCTGCATGACTTCCCACTAAGGTCCTGGCTCCTTTGAGGACAAGAGTTACCCCATATTGCTCGCTGAAGGACTGTACCAAAGAGAGCCTATTACTCTGAACTTCCTCAGCACTGCTTTTTACCAGACGTCCCATCTCCCCCGGATGAGGTGTCAAGATCAACGGCGCCCTTGCTCTTTTAAGTGCATCCAGATGATCTACCAGTGCATTAATCCCGTCGGCATCGAGGACAATCGGGCACGGGCAGTTCTCCACCAGGTCCAGTACCACCTCCACCGTCTCTTCAGCGACGGAGAGCCCTGGCCCCAGGGCCAGTGCTTGCTTGCCCGTGAGTAATCCGTGCAGCCGGGGCAAAGCTGCGGTGCTAACCGCCTGCTCGGCCGTTTCGGCCAAGGGTTCAGTCATAATCTCTGTGAGCTTTACCTCCATTAGCCCGTGGAGGGAAGTGGGCACCGCCAGGGTTACTAAACCGGCCCCGGCTCGTGCCGCCCCCAATCCGGCCATGGCACCAGCTCCTGTTTTTCCCACTGAGCCGCCCACGACCAGGACATGTCCGAAGGAACCTTTGTGACTGGCAAGAGATCTGGACCCCAAAAGGGGAGCAAGATCGCTTGCCTCCAGCCAGACCCTTGGCGGCTCAGCAGTCTCGGTAACACTTCTGGGTAAACCAATGTCAACCACCTCCAGATTTCCCACGTATCTGCAGCCTGGGGTTACGAGTTGACCTACCTTGGGCAGTCCAAAGGTGGCGGTCACTGAGGCCTGTATACAGACTCCCAATGGAACACCGCTGGTGGCGCTCAGCCCGGAGGGCAAATCCACGGCAAGTACCGGACGCTCAAGCTGGTTTGCCAGCTCTATGATTTCTCGGTAGAATCCTCTAACAGGGGCATTCAGTCCGGTTCCGAGGATAGCATCCACCAAGAGGTCGGCATCGGTCAATTTCCTCTTCAGCGTGGCAAGGGATTTGTTGTCGGTGTACTCCTCCACCTGAACGCCGATCTGCTCAATAATCCCCAGATTGACCCTGGCATCACCCCCATAGCTCTCCCTCTTTCTGAGGAGGTATACGGAGACAGCCACCCGCTTCTGCCAGAGATGGCGGGCAATAACAAAGCCATCCCCTCCATTGTTCCCGCCGCCGGCCAGCACCGCCACCCTTTTCCCCTCGAGAGCGGGAAAGTAACGCCAGATGACCTCAGTGGCGCCGCGACCTGCATGCTCCATCAAAACGACACCAGGAATGCCTATGACTTCAATGGCGGTGCGATCCATTTCCGCCATTTCTTCAGCTGTCACCGCTCGCATTCTCTCTATCCTTCAAGCACGACTACCGCGAGAGCCGAGTCGCGTTCATCCGAGAGACTCAACCAGGTTCTTTTGGCTTCCATGGCCTCCAGCAATTTCTGGGCCTGATTGTGTAATTGCAGACCTGGTTTGCCCAGATGATTCTGCACAACTTCAATGTCACGCCAGCGTAGACCTTCTCGCATACCTAACCCTAAGGCTTTGGCAAAGGCCTCTTTGGCGGCGAAGCGTGACGCCAGGCATTGCGCCGGTCGGGCTCGCTGCCCGCAGCGCTCAATCTCGGCTGAGGTAAAAATGCGCTTAAGGAAACGTGAACCCCAGCGCTTCACCGCCTCCTCCATGCGGGGTATATTGACTATGTCAACACCGATGCCTTTGATCATGGGCCAATCCGCCGCCAACCGGTGCCCCAGTTGATCACCTCCAACATCTCGCGAACAGCTCGTTCAAAACCAACTAACACCGCCCGAGCAACAATGGCGTGGCCGATAACAAACTCTTCAATTTCAGCAACATCCACTAACCAGCCGATGTTACTATGGTCCAATCTGTGACCCACATTTACTCCAAGCCCTACTTTATGGGCCAGTTTAACCGCGTTGTGGATCCGCTCGAATTCTTCCTGCCTCTCAGTGAGCGTGCGGGCTTCACAAAAAGCACCTGCGTGCACCTCTATGTAATCCGCCTCTACCCACTGGGCCGCTTTCATTTGATCCACGTCGGGGTTGATCACCAGGCTCACTGTGATGTCAGCGTCCTTACAGAGTCGAACGAACTTCTTCAGGTTTTCCCTGTTCAGCTGAACCTCTAACCCACCTTCAGTTGTGAGCTCTTCCCTTCTCTCCGCCACCAGGGTGACCATGTCTGGTTTCACGCTCAAGGCAGTCTTGAGCATTTCTTGCGTTGCAGCCATCTTCAGGTTCAATTTGGTCTTCACCGTTTGTCTGAGAAGTTGAAGATCACGATCCTGGATATGACGCCTATCTTCGCGGAGGTGCACCACAATTCCATGGGCTCCCGCGAGTTCAGCCATGGCCGCGGCGGTTACCGGATCTGGTTCCAACCTCCGGCGCGCTTGCCGCAATGTAGCCACATGATCCACATTCACCGCCAACTTCGCCACGCCGATCACCTCCAATCCCTTTGGTCCGTTGTCAGTAGTCCGTTGTCCGTGGTATCACCAATGCTACTAATTATTGCCTCAAAATTGCCAAGATGCTACCCTTATTCTCCCGCGACAGATTTCGCTATGAACATTCCAGGTTTCCAGGCATAAATAGCTCGATTCTGCCCGATGTCAGCAGCCAAAGGCTGAACAGGCAAAATCTCGAGAATGTTAGAAGGGACTATAGCGTTATGAGTAACGAGCCTGGCTGTCTCGACGGTGAGATCTATGCCTGCCAGCCACGGACCACTGACTACGGACTACAGACAGTACTAGTCGAGTAGCCCTAGGAGTTCTGAACTTCGCCGCTCCATTTCACGGGCTGCATCCTCGCCCTCTTCGTGATCCAAACCCATTAAGTGTAAAATCCCATGAACTAGAAGACGAGAGATCATATTGTCGAGGCAGATGCCCGCCGCTTCTGCCTCCCGCTGGGCTGTGGGAAGGGAAATTATAACGTCACCGAGGAGCTCCGGAGAAATGCCAGCAAACTCCCCCTCACGCATGGCAAAGGCGAGAACATTGGTGGAGCCTCGGCGGTTCCTGTACTTCTCGTTGAGCGAACTCATCTGCTCATCATCCACCAAGACAATGCTCAGTTCACTCTCATGACATGCCAAGGCGTTTAAGATCTTCCTCGCCTTCGTTTTTATCTTCTCGAGCTCCGTTTCGATCTCGTTTTGTTGATCGCTGACCTGGATCTCCATTGGCGCGAGCTTTTCCTTCCGAACCTTTGGCAGCAGGCTCGGGGTATTCAATTCGCTGATGTGATATTCCCATGAGAATCTGGATAAAACTCTTGGCGATTTCATGGAGGTCTTTTAGTGTCAGCTCGCACTCGTCCAGCTGGCCATCAGAAAAAATTCGGTTGACAATCTTCTGAACCAGTCCCTGAATCCTGGCAGCCGTTGGATCGGCGAGAGTACGAGAGGCCGCCTCCACTGCGTCTGCCAGTAGCACCAGGCCCGCCTCTTTGGTTTGCGGCTTTGGCCCGGGGTAGCGATAGTCTTGTTCTGAAACAGATGGCACATCGCCTCCTTTGCTGCACTTGAGCTTTTCCTGTAAATCTATCGCCTTTTGATAGAAAAAGGTGATGAGACTGGTGCCATGATGTTGCTGGATAATATCCTGAATTCCCTCACCGAGCCGATATTTCTTTGCCAGATCCACTCCATCCTTGACATGGGAAATGAGAATAAGACTGCTCATGGACGGAGCCAGTCGTTCGTGCTTGTTTTCTCCCCTTCCCTGATTCTCTACAAAATACAAGGGTTTCCTGATCTTGCCAATGTCGTGGTAGTAGGCAGCCACCCTGGCTAGAAGCGAATTTGCCCCTATAGACTTAGCCGCCGCCTCTACCAAGTTGCCCACCACAATGCTGTGATGATAGGTGCCGGGGACCTGTACCATGAGTTGTCTGAGTAAGGGCTGATCCATGCTTGCCAACTCCAGAAGCTTGACATCGGTGGTATAGCCAAATCCCATCTCGGCGAGGGGACCCAAGCCACTGGTTACCACCCCGGCAAGGAGGCCCCCGGCAATGCCAAAAATGAGAGCAAGCCCTGTCTGGGTGGTTAACAACCTTTGGGAAGCAAAAGTCATGAAAAGGATCACCACCGCATTGGTAAGACCGACAGTCAGTCCAGCCCGCAAGGGCGTGCTGCGATCCCTGCAAACCACTACGCCCTGAATAGCTACGAGGGAACCAATTAGGTAGTAGAACAATAGATCAATCTGACGGTCCAAAATCAAGGCAGCCAGCAAAGCAAGGAAAAAGGTGAAGATGATGGCAATGGTGGGGCCAAAGAAGATTGTTACCAGCATCGCCCCGGCAGCCATGGGTAGCATGTAAAAGATGGCCTCCTGGCTTACAAAGGAGAAACCACTGTGTATTGCGTCTGCCACACCTACAGACAGTTTGGCGAGTATGAGTAAAATAGTGAGCAATACGGCCAGAAACAGCAGATCTTTGACCTTACTTGGAAACTGCCGAACATATTTACCCGCCACGTGCACCGCCAGCAAAATGAGCAGCCCGCTCATCAAGGCAATGCCCAGCATAGTAGAGATGATCCCCCGTTCAAATTTCCCCTGGGCTTGCATTTTCAGCTTGAGCACCTGTTCCTGGCTCAGCCTTTGGCCCTCGCGAACAATCATCTCACCCTTTTTTACCTGAAAGAACACGGGCTTGACGGCTTCCTCTGCCTTCTGCCTGCGCATTTCGGTCTCATTGCGATTGAAAGTCACGTTTGGCGGAAGCAATGCTTGGGCCAGATGTACTATGGCGCTGCGAATCTTCTTGTTTTCCTCTTCTAGTATGGAACCGGCTCTCAGTCGTACCTGCCGTCGGGCATCCTGGACACTCAAAAACCGGAGGAGATCCATAACCCTTGATTCCTCGCCGCTTTGAACGCTTCTGAGCATTATTCCCTTCGGTAGCTGACCGAGGAGAAAGGATTTATTGCCAACTACACCGCCGGCTAAAACACTGTCTGCCAGTTCGATTATGGAGTTCTCAATGCGTGGGTCAAATTGCTCTTTAATTAAAATGGCATAATCCGCATCAGAGATGTTTATGCCGAGTTGAGTTTCAACATCCTTCTTTTTCTCCAGGGCCAGCTCTTTGCCGGATTTATGGATACCGCTGAGGCCTTTACCGCTCGACCCCTTTGCCTCCACACTTGATTCTCCTGATTGCTGAAAGAGAGAGCGTAAGGGAGTAAAAACTGCCCCGAGTCTCTGATGCAGATTTTCCACTGTCTGTTCGTCTAGATCATAAACTGCAAGAGACTCTCGTGCCGCCTCTTCTTTCTTTCTCCGGGTGGCTGCTTCATCTGTCACCAAGAAGTCGTGGACCGCCTTAATATCATACTCTGCTACATCTCCCACCTGAAAGTTTGCCGGCAGGACAATGTAGTGGGGCGTAACCAGGACTCCCAATATTAAGCTGAAACCAGCTAGAAGCAGCACTTTTTGCCACAATAGCGAGTGAGCTTTGTCGTTTGCTTGAGAGCTATCACGGCGATCAAGGCCGGATGACCGTCTCAACGCGTCACCACTCTGCCGCCGCTTCTTTTTCAAAAACTCCATAGTGTCTCTTGCCCCAACGAACAATAGGTCTAAGGTGGTAGGGTTAAGTAAGCAAATTGTGAGCCATCTTCACCTCTACCATCCGAGACATTGACCACTCTTCTTCTATAAGAACTTATTTTCGCTTCTTTTTTTCAGCTCGCTCGTAAGCTTTGATTATATCTTGCACCAACCGATGGCGAATGACATCTTTATCAGTAAAGTGGACGAATTTCAATCCTTGGATACCGGCAAGTATCTCCATGGTCTCAATTAGCCCTGAAGTCGTCCCATTAGGCAAATCGATCTGAGTGACATCTCCAGTGATTACCGCCTTGGAACTTATCCCTAGGCGGGTAAGAAACATTTTCATCTGTTCAGAAGTGGTATTTTGAGCTTCATCGAGAATGACGAAACAGTCGTTAAGGGTGCGGCCTCTCATAAAGGCCAGAGGAGCTACCTCAATGACCCCTCGCTGTAGCAAGGCGGTAGTCTGCTCAAAATCAATCATGTCATGGAGGGCATCGTAGAGTGGACGCAGGTAAGGGTTTACTTTTTCTGCCAGGTCTCCGGGAAGAAAACCCAGCTTCTCACCTGCTTCAACCGCAGGACGCACCAAGATAATACGGCTGATTTCACCACCGTTTAGAGCCGAAATCGCCGTAGCCATGGCCAGGTAGGTCTTTCCTGTGCCCGCCGGGCCTATGCCAAATACGATATCATAGCGCCGAATAGCCTCTATGTACTCTTTCTGAGCAAGGGACTTAGGGGTGATTATTCTCTTCTTGGAGGTAACATAGACAGCATCTAGGAAGATATCTTTAAGACGAGCCTGGAATTTGCCGCTCAAGATCTGAATTGCGTGGTTGACATCGCTCGGATAGAGGGGATACCCCTCGCCGAGCAAGCTGTAAAGCTCTTCCAACACCCTTTGCGCCAACTTTACATCTGGGTCTTCCCCGAATAGGGTAATTTGGTCGCCACGGAGACTGAGTTTTACTTGAAGGGATTTTTCAATGAGCTTAAGGTTGCCGTTGCGCTCGCCGCAAAGGTTTTGAAGCAGAGCGTTATCGTCAAAAGTAAGGATAAGTTCCCCTGAACCATTAGTCCGAGCAGTAACAGTCATGGACAACTCTCTATTCCTTTTCTCCCATGATCTGAATAATCAGCCGTCTACGGCGCGCCCGGTTGTCGAAATTAATCAGCACTATCTGTTGCCAGGTACCAAGGCTCAACCGCCCTTCCAAAACAGGGATATGTAAAGAAGGCCCCAAGAGAGCGGCACGGACATGAGAGAAACCGTTACCGTCACCCCAGCGCTGATCATGAGCGTAGGAGACGTCGCGAGGGACCAATCGCTCAATGGCATCAGCAAGATCCTGGATCACGCCACTCTCATATTCAATAGTTGTAAGCGCTCCTGTGGAGCCAGGAACAAAAAGAATCACTGCTCCCCGTACAATTCCACTCTGGGCCAGATGCTCACTCACCAGTCCGGTTATGTCAATGATATCAGTACCGATATCCGTATCAATTTCAATACCTTCCGTTACTACGGCCATAGCCCTTTTCTCTATCTTTTTTCAGTTCATCCAGGTCAGAAGAAGTTAAGGTGACGAAAGATTCAACCATAGAGATCACCAAGGAAGGTGATTTTAGATTGTTGATTGCAGATTCCGAGACATCGTAGTGGCTAGGGGTGTCAATCTGCAATCTCAAACCTAAAATCTCGCATATTCTTTCGTCTTCCTTGCGCCCTTGGTGATTATCCAGTCGAACGTCATTACGAATCGTTTTGGATTTCTAACACAAACTGTAAGTGGCTGCAACCCTGGGAGGTTACCACTAGTTTCTTGACTTTTTTCACCATTTAACGACAAGAACCATTTATCCTTGACGACCAGGAGCGAATTTGGTACGTCCTACGCCAATCCGGGAATCAATTGTCCGTGGTCAGCTCTGTGCATTGGCAGCGAGGTGCAGTGTGCTAAGTGGACAGGGTTAAAGCGAGAAAGGGCCAAGGCGAGAAAGGAAAAAGACGGACATTGCTTGCTTTTCTCGCTTTTTCCGCCTTTGTCGCCCTTACCCTCTTATCTATGGGCCCAACTTTTTAAACAACCGACAACAGGCACCTCTTGAGCACAAGAGGCATTGCATGAACATCCTCGATTTTATACTCCTGACAATTTTAGCTATAGCCTTAATTCGTGGACTTATTCGCGGTATGATTCGGCAGGTGGCTTCCTTTTTGGGGCTCATTGCTGGCTTTGTTCTGGCTGGTCATCTTTACCTCAGGGTAGTCCCTCTGTTTAAAAGCCACTTTCCTTCTCTGCCCTACTTGGAAGTTTTCGCTTACCTGGCTGTTTATCTTGCCACCTGGTTGACCGTAGTATTGCTCGGATATGTTTTTGTTAAACTTAGTCGAGCCATGCTCATGGCGTGGGCAGACAGTCTCCTCGGGGCTACTTTGGGATTCTTCAAAGGGTTGGTGACCGCAGTGATAGTGGTTGCAGTACTAACCCTTTTTCTTCCCAGTAAATCTCCCACTCTGACGAATTCTCTCCTGTGCGTACATTTGCAGAGGGTTGGTTATTATCTAGTGCGGTTGACTCCAGAGGAATTGCGCAACCGGTACAAGGACAAGCATGACACCCTTGTCGGCCGACTTGAACAACGAAAGATCGCCGAAAGGATAAAAAATAAGATCAAACGGTGAACTCTTTTGCCTCCATTGTGTTGGGAGCAGCTGGTAGGAAGGATTCCTCTTCCGCTAATCTGAGTTTTTCCTCTTTGTACCTAATGTAGTATACTAGTTAGAGATAATTCAGCCCTTGGTCGTGCTAGATGGGGAGTTAGCGGTGCCCTGTAACCCGAAATCCGCTTATGCGGGGTTGAATTCCCTATGGAGAGCTTCAGTTCGACCGGGAGTTGTTTGTGATTGTTGCTGATTGGACACCGCGCAACAAACGGATACGAACCCCGTCAGGTCCGGGAGGAAGCAGCGGTAAGTATTGCAGTTTGTGTCGTGGACATCTCTGATCAGAGCTACAACGCAGATGCTCCTTGAAAAAGCTGATCCCGATGTGGGGTGCACGGCCAAGGGCTTTTTTTCAGCTGGCAGGAAGCAGCTGGCAGATAATTTATCATTTCCCATCGCTCATCTAACATTTTTCATTCATATGAAATGGACGTATAATTTTTGTTCTGGATTATCGATGATAGATGACCACTGAGAAATGCGAAATGTGAAATGAGAAATGAGATATGAGATATGAGATATGAGATATGATCAGATCTCTTCCCAGAGAGTCCGTTCCTCTTCCTCGGAAAGCTCGCTCCACTCTTTTTTCTTGTCAACCAGATACTTTTCCACCTGGTCAACTCGCTGGAAGAAGCTTGCGAGAGCCTCTGTGAGTGCTTCCTCTGCACGTATTCCCCTCGGTTGGGTAAAAGCTACCAGCAGGAGCAGAAGTCTGCCCAGAACGACCGTCAAAGAGGAATCACTATCTGCGCTCTCCAGCTCCAGGAGCATTGAGAATGATCTTTGCATCTCAGGAAGAAGGACGTTCCGGCTCAGAGGACGTCTTAGTACACGGGCCAGCCGTGAAAGCGTTCGGTATGATCGCATTAGCGCCGGCAGGGCACGGGGTATGTCACTGAAACGAGCACTTAAGGACTTGCGAGGTTTTTCTTTCTGTTTAATCTCTTCCCAGTTGAGTTTGACCTCCCGTGCAGAATCGACCTTACGATCTCCGAACACATGGGGATGGCGACGAACCATCTTATTACCAACCCCGCGAAGTACCTCAGCCATCTGAAACTGGTCCTGTTCGGCATAGAACTGTGCCAAAAAAAGGGCCATGAAAATCAGATCGCCGAGTTCCTCAGCTACCTGATCTGGAGTTTCATGATCCACCGCATCTACAACTTCATAAACCTCTTCCAGAAGGTAGCGCTTGATAGTAGCGGGAGTCTGCTCGCGATCCCAGGGACAGCCATCCTCAGCCCGGAGTCGGGTGAGCAAATCCAGCAACCTTTCGAATTCTCTACCGGTCTCAGCCATGTTATCCTTCAACTTCCCGAGAGCTAAGCAAAATCCTGCGGGGCTGTAAATGCTTAAGCCGGTCATATAGGGTTCCACCACTATTTGGGCGAAGCAAGTGCTGCCAGCCTCCCACGTATGTCACCCGTCCCTCCTGGACTCGAGCGTAGGTTTCCCCTAAGGCTTGGGCTAATTCCATTTCTCGCTGCTGCCATAGAGGATCAGCAGACCAGACTCGAATAAAAGCCGACGCTAAAAACTGCTCTTGCTTGTTCATCAGGTGGGCTGCCATCTTGTATTCCCTTTCCACTTCCTCTGCAAGAGTCGCCGGAGGGCACTTTAGCAGTACCTCAAGATTCTCTCTGCTCAGCAACTGTTGCCAATGCTCGTTTATCCAGCCTTTGCTCCAAAGGGAAGAGTCGATGCAAGCCAGTGCAGCACCTGTATCTCGACAGTATTTCTGGGCCATGCGGTATTCAAAAGGTACTGCCAGTTGAATCTCAAGGGCATTGATCTGTCCCCAATCTCGCCAGGAAACTTCTAATTTGCCAGCCAACCTCTTTGCTCTTCGTCTAAGGTTCCTTCGTAAGTGACGGGAGTTTTTTCGCCGGTAAAAGAGCCCATAGGGACTGATCTCCACCGCCAACGATACCGGGCACTCTTCTGCTAGAAGCTTGCCCAGCCTGACCGCGCCCTGAGGATCCCGATGAACCACTCCTATTAAAAGTAGCTCTTTAGCCAAAATTCCAAACTCCTTAAAGAGCACCTTCCCCGCGTCTAGGCGATAGACTGGACTTAACTAGGCACTATGCACTAGGCACCAAGGCTTAAAGGGCCGAATTTGGAATCCAGACCCTGCAGATAAATCCTAAATCCGAAACAGATGGAAAATTGGATATGAGATGTGAGATCTGAAATGAGGGATGTTGAATCTCACATCACCTATCCCACATCCCACACCTATTGTATTTTTGTATTTTTCGTGTTCTTCGTGGTTCTTTCTTCTTAGAGTCTCGGCTGTCCGTATTGCTCCAGCAGTGGGATTAGTTCATGGAAGTGGGAAATATTATGGTCTGCCTGTAGGTTCTCATTGCGGTAGGCGATGAAAAGCACGCCTGCCCGTTGACTGGTTTCCCGGTCAACGTCGGAGTCCCCGATGTAGCAAGCTGCCTCGGGGTTTATCTCAAAGGAAAGAAGGATCTTATGGAGAGATTCAGGGTGTGGCTTGGGGTGGCGCACATCAAGGGATGTCACTACCATGTTGAAATATGGGTCGAGTCCAAATCTTTGCAGCAACTGTTTCATCGTCCGTGTTCGACTTGTGGCAATGGCAGTTTTATACCGGAGTGTGAGTTTTTCCAAACACTCAATTAAACCGGGCTCCAGGGTGAGTAAGTCTATCAGGGGAGCATAGTCCATCTCCTGCCAGAGCTGCTTTGCCTGGGCAATTAACCCGGCATCGCCGAGCAAATACTCTAGTGATTCCTGCAGGGTGTGACAGTGCACATAATCTATTTGCTCCTCGCTAAGAGTACCTTTATTGAAGTGTGAGAGAAACTGATTGTAAAGGTGGGCATTTGCTTTGCGGGAATCTACAATTACCCCGTCACAGTCGAATATTACTGCTTTTATGGCTCCATCGCCGCGCCGCTGTATCTTTTTCGAGTCGGAGTTACTCATCTTCCTCCCAGAGTGTGTCTCTCTTCATTCCCTTGAGAAACCTTTGGTTACTGCGCCGATTCTTATCAACCTGCTTGAGGAATTTTCTCATCTCCCTGTCAGGGAACATGGAGTTAAGGTCTCGCTCTTGTTCATTAAACACCCGGTTCAGGTCCACCGTCTCCTAATCAAGGGGCAACATTCCTCATTTATCATTTGTAATTTTTCATTTATTATTTAGTTAATAGACTTCTGTGGTTACCCTATTTTAATAAGGCGAAATGACTAAAGGTAATTGAGAATTGAAAAAATGACAACTGACATCATGAAATTCGACACGTTGGTGGTTGGGAGCGGCATCGCCGGCCTTACCTTCGCCCTCAAATTGGCGACAAACCGTGCGGTTGCTGTGGTGACCAAGAAGGAAAGTGTAGAAACCAGCACCAACTACGCCCAAGGTGGAATTGCCTCGGTCCTTGACCCCGAGGACTCTTTCGACCTTCATATCCAGGATACTCTGAGCGCCGGCGATGGACTGTGTCATCCCGATATAGTGGCCATGGTAATTAAAAGCGGCCCTGACCGTATCAGGGAACTGGCTGAAATGGGCGTGCGCTTCCAGCGAGGGCAGCAGGACTCCACACCATTCGCGAGGGGGGCCACTCCCGCAGTCGAATTGTCCACGCCCAGGATATGACCGGGAGAGAGGTGGAGCGAGTCTTGCTCTCCATGGCCGAGGAGCACCCGAACATATCTGTTTTTGAAAATTACATTGCCATCGATTTAATTGTCGAATGCCGGCTCCTCAAACGAGGGTTACTGACCACCCGACGGCAGGAACGATGCTGGGGAGCCTACGTTCTCGATATCGAGGGAAATCGTATCTTGACCTTCCTGGCAAGAGACACCCTACTTTGTACAGGCGGTGCCGGCAAGGTATACGTTTACACCAGCAACCCTGATGTGGCCACTGGAGACGGTGTAGCCATGGCATACCGAGCGGGGGCGGAAGTGGCCAATATGGAATTTGTTCAATTTCACCCCACCTGCCTCTATCACCCCCATGCAAAAAATTTCCTCATATCAGAAGCGGTGCGGGGCGAGGGTGGGCGTCTGCTAGATAAACGTGGACAGGCCTTCATGGCCAAATACCACCCCCTTAAAGATCTGGCTTGTCGAGACGTAGTGGCTCGAGCCATTGATACCGAGATCAAACAAAGTGGGGACGACTGCGTTTATCTGGACATAGGTCATCGCGATGCCGATTTTCTGCGACAGCGTTTTCCCAATATCTATGAGAAATGTTTTTCCCTTGGCATCGACATTACCAAAGAACCAATCCCGGTAGTGCCGGCGGCCCATTACATGTGCGGTGGAGTGCGCACCGACGAGCACGGACGTACTAGCATCCAACATCTCTATGCCTTGGGTGAATCAGCCTGTACCGGCCTCCATGGAGCCAACCGGTTGGCCAGCAACTCCCTCCTCGAAGCCCTGGTCTTCGCCCATGCAGCTGCTATGCAGATCAATAGCGAACCTCTGTCCGCAGGAGAAAAGATCCGGTTTCCCCAGGTTCCCCCTTTGGAGATGCCACTGAACGCCAACGATAGCGAAATGGTACTTATAGCTTACAATTGGGACATAATCCGGCGCCTTATGTGGAACTACGTGGGCATCGTTCGCAAGGACAGCCGTTTAATCCTGGCACAAAATCACCTGGCCCAGATACAACAAGAAATCAACGAACACTACCCCAATATAAGCCTAAACAGTGATCTCATCGAACTGAGAAATCTGGCCACTGTTGCGGAGTTGATCGTCATCTGTGCTCGCAAGCGTCGCGAAAGCCGCGGACTCCATTTCAACGTCGACCACCCCCAGAAGGACGAGGAGCGCTGGCAACGAGACACCATAATCCGCCTGGATCAATGGGCATGATCGATCGCTCTTAAACCCATAAATTCTGCTTTTAACCTGAGAAGAAGGAGAAGGTGCGCTCCTTTAGCTGGCAGCGGGCAGCAGACAGCTGGCAGGAAAGGATATCCTGTTCGAAGAATCATTGCTCCTTGCTGCGAGCTGCCTCCTGCCAGCTGGCCGCAGGCCTTTTCCGCATATACAAAAACCCCGGGAGACCCGGGGTTTTTCATTTCTCTTATTTTCTCGCCAAGATCAATCCAGGGGATTCAGCTCACGCTCCCTAGGAAAAACCGGCAGGTATCGATAGGAAAGGGAAATTATCAAAGCGCCGTAAGCAAGGAGAGCCGTAGTAGGTGCCCATTCCGTCCAGGTGGGAATATAGATTTGCAGATGGTCGAAGGGCATTACCGGCAATGCCAGGTTCTGCACAGTAAAAACAAAGCGGTTGATGATTATGCCGGCGCAGTCCAGAACGCAGGCGACAATGAGCAGCACATCATCCTGTCGCGCTTTAGGTATAAGCAAGATGATGGCTGGGATAATTCCGCAGACAACTAGTTCTCCGAAAAGGAGCCACAATCCGTAAGGCCCTTGGTAGAACTCGCTGAAACTCATGCCCTTACTGGGTGCAGTGTGAGTTGCCCACCACCAGGTGTCCGCAATTTTGACCAGCATATAAAAGGCCAGCAAGTATCCGGTCACTTTTGCCAGAAGAGAGATAGCCTCACGGCGGACCAGTTTTTTACGCGTAATCCCCTGTACCATCATGGTAACAAGGATGGTCAGGGCCGGACCGGAGGCAATGGCTGATGCCACGAACAAGAAGAAGGTCCAAGGCCAGATAAAAAATCCTTGCCGGAAGGCGAAGGGCCTGGCAAACATTACACCATACAGACCACCTAAGGAACCCTGGTGAAAAAAGCTCAAAAAAGTACCTGTAGCAGCAAAAACCACCATGATCTCATGGAGATTGTGGCCGAAATAGTGAAATTCCGGCACCTTGTCCAACTGCCTATTTTCTAGGATCAAGGGCAAGAACTCTATGACCAGCACTATAGTGTAGCAGGTTATGCAGAAGATCACTTCCGTAAGCATTGAGTGAACATTGGGATGCCAGAAGGAAAACCAGCCCCTGATGGGTTGACCTATTTCAAGAAGCAGTACCAACTGAGCACCAGTATAGCAGATAAACCCAACAACTACGGCCAGGTTGATGATATCTTTGAGTTCCTTTTTACCGATCACATAAGTGAGAAAGCCGGTAAAGAAAGCTCCCGCCCCCAAAGCAATAATAGCCAGGTCTGCAGTGATATACAGGCCGAAGCCGAAATAGTCGTTCAGGCCGGTAACGTTCAGTCCCTTCCACAGCACAAAGAACCCTCCCACTACGCCCCAGCCGATTACGCCGAATATCACCAATAGCCAAAGGCAAAAAGCTTTAAAAGAACAACGTCTTACCCCTTCGGGAATGAGTGCTGAATCCATGGTTTTCCTCTCTTCTCCATGGTGGTTCTAATTAAGCCTAAGTCAGGCTGTCAGCCAACTTGTGAATCCATTCCTGGCTGCTCAGGTAAATTACCTTTGGTTCGGTTCCGAGCTTTTCTGAAAGTCGAAAGGCCTTTGGGTCCTTGGCCAGCTTGGCCACCTCGCTGTGGGAATCAAACAGATTGCCGAAAGCCATGGCATTGGCCGGGCAGGCCTCAACACATGCTGGGACGTATTCTCCCTCCTCCAGCTCCTGCCTGCCTTCCATAAATGCCTTATCTTTAGCCAGCTGCAAACGGTGAACACAGAAGGTGCACTTCTCCACCACACCTCGCATCCGGGTAGAAACCTCTGGAGTAAGCATCTCTTCCATGGGTTTAGGCCACTTTGGATCCCACCAATTGAAGTAGCGGGCATGGTAAGAGCAGGCAGAGATACAGTACCTACAGCCAATGCAGCGTACAGGAATGTGAGCCACCAAGCCGGTCTCTTCGTCACGCTGGGTGGCATTTACCGGGCAAACAAAGGTGCACGGTGGGTGGGGGTCCGCGTCGCATTGGAGGCACGGTCTGGGCAAATACGCCTGGCGATGTTCCGGATAAGGTTTACCGTTGTCGAGATAAAAGACCTCGAGCCAGGTAATAGAGCGCACCTTGTTGGTTTCATCCTCTCTGAATGGAACATTATTTTCTTGCTGGCAGGCCACAGCACAAGTCATGCAACCGGTGCACTTGTCGAGATCAATGACCATGCCGTATCTAAGTTTCCCTGACTTGTTCCCGCTCATTTCCTACCTCATACTTTGGATATTTTTACCCGAGTCCCCCACCAGGTCGCAAGGCCAATGACCTTATCCTGTTGGGCCACCACAATTGCGTTGGCGTTGACCCCTTTGCCCCTGATATAGGAATCAAAACCACTGTGCCCTAGGCCGGTGGGAATAAATACCAATCCAGGCCGCGCGGCTCCAGTCAAGTGAACCCGAACCTTGGCCGTACCCCCTTCGGTCTGAAGTGCAATCCTGTCCCCTTCCTTGAGGCCCAACTTGGCAGCGGTCTTGGCATTGATCTCAACAAAGCAATCATTGCCTTTTAGTTCGAAATCAAAAAGCATTTTGGTCATAAAGGGAGGGTTGGCCAGCGGGCCATTGGTAATGGTCAGGATTTCATAGGGCACGAGAATCAAAGGATATTCATGGGGATCGCCCGCTGGTTCCACTTGTTCGAAATGGGGCAAATAGGTGATATCGTTACCCCTTATGCCGATTTGACGCATTTTCTGGCTGTAGAACTCAAACTTGCCCGAAGGGGTCTCAAAAGCCGAACCCCACGAAACCATTTTCGGGGTAGTGTCAAACCAGCAACTATGTTCCATCAGTTTCTCCCACAGATCGTCAGCAGAATCATAGTTGGGCTCTAAACCCTTTCCCTGGCCCCCTTTCCACGGCTCATCCCCCGGCTCGTCCGCCACTCTGCCCCTACCGCTTTCGGCTATCCCCTCCACCCTTTGCTTCAGGGCCGTTTCATAGTCGGACCAGGGGAAACTGGAAGCGACGCTACCGCCGAGCGATTTTGCCAGGTTAATCAGTATGTCGCCAGGATGGGTGGCTACAAATCGCGGCTTCAAAACCGGCTTGCTCAGGCCCAATACAGGATATTGCAAGCCTGGGGGCGTTGGTACGTCCTCCAATCTTTCCAAATAGGTGGGACCTGGGAGTACCAGGTCGGCAAGCTGGGTGGTCTCATCCATAAAGGGAGAGAAGGAGACGACAGTTTCAATCTTGTTCAAGGACTCGATGAAGGGTTTGACATCAGCCAGGTCGTGAGCAGGATTGGCCTCGTATACCCAAAGCATCTGTAGGGGATAGAGGCTGTCCTCGTTGATATTTTTTACGAAGTTATAGAAAACGTTTGCTGGCAACTCTGGCGGCAACCCACTGGCTCCATCCAGCCTGGGCTCCTTTCCTCCTGCCAAACTTATGGCATCCAGTACCACTTCGGGCCATGCCGCCAAAGGCACCTGAGGAGTTCTCGTTGCCCCGCCAGGTTTTTCCAGGCTTCCCACTAATGCATTGAGACTTTGAACAGCGAGGAAATCATAAATGCTTCCTTGCATCCTCCCTTGGCCCCAACCACTCAGGGCTACGGCCGGCTTAGTCTGTGAGAACTCCCTTGCCAGTGCTGATATTTTTTCTCTGGTCACTCCGGTGAGGGCAGCCACCTTCTCTGGAGTATAGTTCCTTTGGAGAAGTCTGCTGAACTCGTCGAATCCATAACTATATTGGTTCACAAATGTACGGTCGTAAAGACCCTCGCTAACAATTACCTGGGCGAGACCCAAGGCAAGTGCCGCCTCCGTTCCCGGCGCCACCGCCAGCCACTCATCAGCTTTGGATGCGCTCATCGATCCCCGCGCTTCCACCTGGACTATTCTGGCACCCTGGCCCTCGCTATTGTTCCGCCAGCTGCCAAAGGCCAGCATCATCCGGGTGGGAACACCCCAGCCTTCCAGATAGCTGCAGCCAAAGCTGACAATCATCTTGGCGTTTTCCAGGTCATAACCGACAGGGTCAGTCTGCCCCTGACTGAACAACAAACCAAGGGCTTCTGCATCCGCCGCCGCCGGCATTAACATGTAGTTTGGTGAGCCATAGGCCTGGAAGAAGCGAGCAAAAAGCTCAGGAACAGTACCTTGCCGTTTGCCGCTTATGCAAGCGAGGCCTCTGGCTTTTTGCCGCATAGCTCGCAATTTGGTGGCAAGGATCTCTAGGGCCTCATCCCAGTTAATTGGTTTCAAGTTCTCGAGATCGCCTCGTTGACCCGTTTGCTTCAGGGGTGTCTCGATGCGGCTGGGACCATACAAATACTGGAGCCCTGAAGTGCCCAGAGGGCAAATACCCCCTTGATTTACAGGATAAGCTGGATTTCCATCAATTCTTACCGCATTCTTCTCATTGATAAGCTGAACCCGGATGCCGCAACTACCTGGGCAAAGCTGACATACCGTATTCACCAACGTGCCGCCACCTCTTTCCGGCGAAGGCCGCCAGGACCAGTTCTGGCTCCAGATAGCGGTGTCATCTGCCATTTTCCACGGCAGAGGAGATAAGAGCGTACCGCCCACCCCTCCTGCTATCAGTTTAACGAAGGCTCTTCTGTCTAATTTCATGAGATCCTTCCCCTTGGGTTAGCTTGGCTAACGGAATATTGGAAAAATGGAACGATGGAACATTGGGTCCAAAGGAACTAGGCCAATTATTGCACTCCTTACGCTTTCCACTCCGCCGCTTAAAAATTCCAATATTCCATGGTTCCAAGAGCAGAGCAAAGAGTTCCCAGTTCAGAAAATTGCGATTAGGTGTAAAAGCCTTAGAACCTCCGAGTTTACTACTTATGACAAACGTCACAGGCGTTAGATACATTCTTCTGGGCATGACACTCTTCACACACGTACATCTTAATAATGTCATTGGGGTAGCCGGTGAGACGGTTTATTTTGACCGGGAGAGCCCTGGTCTCCTTTGAAACATCCCGATGGCAGTCTGTACACTCCATCTCTGCCATACTCACATGAGCGGCATGGGAGAAAAAGACGTTGTCTGGCTCCCTGACGTAGGAAACCCAGGGAATCTCTTTTCTGGGTTCCACATAGTCTGAAATCAGCATCGCCTCATCTTCGGTTTCACCTTGTGGTTCTGCATGGCAGTCTAAGCAAACAGAGAGCTTTGGTTTGCCAGAAAAAGTTCCATCATCACGAAAAAAGTGGCAATCTTCACAGCTTAACCCCGCTTCTTCCTGGTGGATGGCGTGATTATAGTTGATGGGCTGGTACTTGGTGTAAAATAGCACTTGTGGGAAAATTATCCAACCGACGAAGAGTGCACCAGTGAAGCCAAGGACAAAGAGAAGCCAACCTAGTAGGCCCGAACCCAGTTGCTTGTTTTCTCCGGTCATGGAACGCCTCGGTATTTTGGAGTGTAGGTTTAAGGAATGAAGGGTGAGTTACTATAGCGAGATCACCATTCCCGGGCTGCAACTGTCACCGGGGGAGCGGAGCCAGGATCACGCCAACTTAAGCTTTTTTTCACAAGACAAATCTGTACTTTTCTACCGATTTCCTCAGCCCTTGTCAAGCGAAAAGGTTTGCAAAAGACAGGTTGTTCATGGACTTCAAACCCAAAGTCTCACCTGCCTTGACATCATAGCACGGGTTTCCTTATCCTGGTATTGGTAGGTATGGTGCTGGACAGAGGAATTGTAGATTGCGGATTGATGAAAGGCGAAAACCGCAAGGTACAAGGCATAGGGCGATATGGGTCACTTGGCTTCGTCGTCATTGGGCCATTACCCTGCGCTGTCATTGGGCATACTAATGAGATGGCAGATGACAGACAACAGACGACAGATTTCGGATTTTTAATTTCTAATTTCGAAATCAGAATTTTTAACCCTATGCCCTTTGCTCTATGCTCTATGCTTGCTGGATTCTGGCTACTATATTCTTTGATTGCAGATTGGGAATTGGGGATTGGGGTTGAAGCAGTGATATAAATGACTTGTCCATAATTAAGGATGGGAAATGGATCTGCATCGGCTGGAGGTTTTTTGTAAAGTCTATGAAATGAAAAGCTTCTCCCGTGGCGGCAAGGCATGTTTGCTCTCACAACCCACTGTAAGTGAGCACATTCGTTATCTGGAAACCCTTTTGGACGTGCAACTCTTCGATCGTCTCGGACGGCAAGTGGTGCCCACCCGGGCTGGAGAAATTCTCTATGGCTATGCTCGACGGATGCTCAATCTCAGGCAAGAGGCAATCCGTGCCTTAGAGCTGTACCGGGGAAAAATGTCCGGTGAGTTGGAGTTGGGCGGCAGTACTATACCTGGACAGTATATTCTCCCATCCCTTATCGGCGAATTTAAACAAAGTTTCGCTGACATCAAGATAAAACTCGTCATTGCCGATACCATGCATGTTACTAATATGGTCCTCGAAGGCTCTTTGGAATTGGGGGTAGTAGGAGCCAGGATAGAGAACAGCAAACTGGAATACGACCGGTTGTTCGACGATGAACTGGTGTTGGCCATATCAGCTAGGCATCGGTGGGCCAAGCGCTCGTCCATCAACCTAGATGAACTGGCTGACGCTCCATTCATAATGCGCGAACAAGGATCCGGAACCAGGATGATGATGCTGCGCATTCTCGAGCAGGCTGGTTTCGACCCCCAGAGGCTAAACGTTGTGGCCGAGATGGGCAGCACCGACGCAATTCGCCAGGCCATTAAGGCGGAAGTGGGAGTCTCAATTTTGTCCCGCCGCGCCATTGCCGACGAATTAAATTTTCAACAACTCCTCGATATCCCAATAGGAGATGTTTCTTTCACCCGCCATTTCTACCTGGTTACCCACAAAAAGCGCTCCCGATCACCACTTGGACAGGCCTTTGTCGATTTCCTTTCAGAAAACCGAGACAGCGGATAGTCCGTTGTCAGTGGTCCGCTGTCCGCGGCAATTGAAGCTCATTACTGTTTGATCCACATTCCGGCGGGAAGCGGTTGGCGATCATTATGCCCGCACCACCCCTGTACTGCATAAACTATGCTTTTCACCCAAGGGACAACTGACTACCGACCACGGACCTGTAACGAACAGCCCCGGCTTACTCGGTGAGTCCATGAGGTAATCACCACAGGCAATAGCGGAAAGGTGGAGAGGGGTGCATTTGCCTTTGCACTTGACAAAACCTCACCTATGTGTTTATTAAAAACGCCTTTATAGTCATGGTTACTCCCGCTCTGAATTTCTCCCTTTGAGAAAACAAACATTCAGAAACGATCACAGGAGTGGGACAAAAGAGCGGCTCATAACGGAACAGTAGGACAATGAAAAGAACCTATCAACCAAGCAACATTCGGAGGAAAAGGACCCATGGCTTTCTGGTCCGCATGCGCACAAAATCGGGCCGGAAGGTAATCAGCCGCAGAAGATCAAAGGGGAGGAAAAGGCTCACCGTCTGAACGAATGGGACGGACTGGTACGAGTCAGGGGTAGCGAGATCTTGCCCGGGATCCGTATGGTGGTGTCGGCTCCGTTTTTACAAAAAAGATTTTCTCTCAAAAAATACGAACGGTTGCAACGACGGAAGGATTTTGAGCTAGCCTTCCGCAACGGAAGCCGCCGCCAGACTAAAAATTTCACCATCATCCTGAGGCCAAACGGACTAGAGTTCTCGCGTCTGGGGGTTATTGTTGGTAAAAAGGTAGGTAACGCAGTTAAGCGGAATCGAGTGAAACGCTATCTTCGCGAGTATTTTCGGTTACATAAGCACAAGTTGCCCCCATCACATGATGTGGTGATAATAGCCAAAAGAGACGCGGCAACCCTTGCTTATCAAAATGTGCGTGAGGAGTTAGCGGCCGTGCTTTTTGGAAACAATCTTTTATGATTAAAGGTTTTTTGCTCGCAGCAATTCGAGCTTACCAGCTCATGATTTCGCCATGGACACGCCCGTCCTGCCGTTTTACTCCCACTTGTTCTGAATTTGCCCTCCAGGCCATTACCACCTTCGGTGTAATCCGAGGTCTGGTCCTCACCGCCCGCAGACTCCTGCGCTGCCATCCGTTCCACGCCGGTGGTTATGATCCCATTGACAACTATCGGTGATCCAGGGACTTCAATGGACAGCCTTCACCGGAGCGAGAGTTCGTCTTTCTTTGCTGGTTCAGTTTCTACCCTCGCTCCGGTCCTTGGTCTGTCGTCTGCGCCAGGAGTTCTCAAGTTATGGAAAAACGCGTTCTGTTAGCCATAGTTTTGTGCTTAATGGTGCTCGTGTTGTGGGAGAAGTTTTTTGTTCCCAAAAGGAAACCCGCCCCACCCACTGCCACTCCCGAGATTGAAAAAACTACCCCCTCTCCGGTGAAACCAGAGGCTGCTCCGCAACCTCAGTTACCTGTTAGCCAAACTCCTCCATCGCCCCCGATCCTGCCGCCTCAAGTGTCTCACACCGGTAAGGATGTGGTGGTAGAAACCCCTCTCTACCGGGCGGTCTTCACTGAGACTGGTGCTCGTCTTAAAAGCTTTGTGCTTAAAAAGTTTCGGGAAACGATAAAGAAAAACTCGCCTGGCATGGAACTGGTTAAGACCACCAAGATCGAAGAATTGCCTCTACCGTTCAATTTTCTCAATAACCCGGTGGCAGCCTTGAACCTCGCTCCTTATGCGGCCGATCAAACGTCTCTAAGAGTTTCTGGCGGCGAGACCAAAACGCTGACTTTTCGCTACGAGGCGCCGGGTTGGCTGAGAATTAGTCGTCAGTGTGTGTTCTACGGGGACAAATACCTTATTGATCTCAACATCAGGGTTAAAAACCTAAGCAGTCAGGCGTGGGAAAATTCTCCAACCTTGAGTCTAATCAATTTACCTATCTCCTCTTCGAGTGGAAGTCGTTATACCTTTCAGGGGCCTGCTCTCTTTTCCAACAATAAATTGGAAGAGGTGAAGTTCAAAAAAATCAAGGGAGAGATGGAGGTTCCCGGACCCATTGATTGGGTCGCTTATACCAGCCAGTACTTCACCATGGCCGTGGTCCCCATTGATTTGGTCCCCAATCATGCCCAACTCGAGGCCCTGGATACTGCCAGGCAGATGGTGGAAAGCACGCTTATTGGACCCAAGATAACTTTACAACCCGGAGCTGAGCAGGAATTCAGCTACAAACTCTACATGGGGCCCAAGGAAGAGAGCTACTTGAGTGCCGCTGATCCCAAGCTGAAAAATGTGATTAACTACGGCTGGTTTGATATCATTGCCCAGCCCCTTCTGAAGTGCCTCAAATTTTCTCACCGCTTTACCCATAACTACGGGGTGGACATCATAATCTTGACGATCCTTATTAAGCTCCTTTTCTGGCCTCTCACCCACAAGAGCTATGTGTCTATGAGGCAAATGAAAAAGCTGCAGCCTAAGATGCAAAAGTTAAGGGAGAAATACAAAGATGACAAAGAAAAGATGAATCAAGAAATCATGCAAATGTACAGAACCTATAAGGTTAATCCTGTGGGTGGGTGTTTACCCATGATTTTGCAGATTCCGGTTTTTTTCGCCCTCTACAGAGTGCTCTACAGTGCCTTGGCCATCCGCCACGCTCCCTTTATCTGGTGGATCAATGACCTGTCGGCGCCAGATCGTCTTCCACTCGGCTTCAAGATTCCGATCCATTATTGGAATCTTGACCAGGGACTTCCTGTGCTAACCATACTTATGGGAATCTCCATGTTTTTCCAGCAGAAAATGTCGCCCACCACGGGTGACCCCAGGCAAGAAAAGATGATGATGATGATGCCTGTGGTCTTCACCTTCTTTTTTATTAATTTTCCCAGCGGTCTGGTGCTGTACTGGTTGGTCAACAATATACTGTCCATTGGGCAGCAGTATTACATTAACAAGAAAGCAGACTGAGGCTGACTATTATCGACATCTGCTTAGACTATGTTCATATCGTTTTCTGAATTATGGAGGAAATCATGTCTGCGATGGAAATCGAGGGAAAATCAGTTGAAGAGGCCATCGAAACGGCCTGTCAACGTCTGAGTCTTCCTGCAGATCAACTCGAAATCGAAATCGTCTCCCATGGCTCGTCTGGGATTTTTGGTATCGGTACGAGAAACGCCAAAATTCTGGTGTCCCCAAAAGAATCCGGTGATTTATCCTCGCTCGAAGAAGCCAAAGAGATACTGGAGAACATTCTGACTCACTTTCAGATTCCGTCCACCGTGGAGGCTAATTGGGTGGAAAATCGGATCAAACTGGACATCTCGAGCAACGGCTCCGGCTTGCTCATAGGCAAGCGGGGCCAGACTCTCCACTCCTTGCAGTATATAGTTAACAAGATGTTTAATCGGCGAGGAACCAGAAGAGTTCACATCATCATAGATACTGAAAATTATCGGGAAAGGAGACGCAAGGCTCTCACAGAAGTTGCGGTGAATCTGGCAAACCGCGCTAAGAAATCTGCTAGGCCGGCAACCAGCAGCCCTCTCAGCGCCTACGACCGCCGCATCATCCATCTAGCGCTTAAAGACGATCACGAAGTGCGGACCAAAAGTAAGGGGGATGGGGCCTTGCGCAAAGTTGTAGTCTTCCCGGTGAAAAAAGAGACTTATTCCAAAAAGCGGGGCAACCGGCACCACTCCTCGACTCGTTCCTCCTCAGAGCAGAGTGGTTCCGAGGAGAAATGAAAGTCTGTGAGCCTCTACAGGACACCATTGCTGCCATAGCCACCCCTATAGGAACTGGTGGTATCGGCATTATAAAGATTAGCGGCCCTGAGGCCTGGGCCGCGGGCCGTCATCTGTGTCACCTCTCCGGATCCCCGCAAATCCTCCAGTCCCACCACCTCTATCATGGTCACATTATTGAGCCTGGAACCCATAGGACGGTAGACGAGGTGCTCATATGCTTTATGCGCGGCCCGGCAACCTACACTAGGGAAGACGTCGTCGAGATCAATTGCCACAGCGGCCTCGCCGCACTGAACCGCATTCTGGAATTGGTAATTCGAACTGGTGCTCGTTTGGCTGAACCAGGCGAGTTCACTCGGCGGGCCTTTCTGAACGGGCGCATTGATTTGACCCAGGCCGAGGCCGTCTTGGATCTGGTTAACTCAAAAACCAGACGAAGCCTCCATCTTGCCAGCGAACACCTCAAGGGAAGTCTGCAAACCATAATTACCGAGGTGCGCAGCCATCTCCTTGACATCCTGGCAACGGTGGAGGCAGCCATCGATTTTCCGGAGGAAGATCTAGAAATTCTTACCGAGGCTGACCTTGCCGTGACGGTGCGTCAGCAGGTTAAAGAGCCCATAACCAAACTCCTGGGGGATTATGAGGACGGACGTATTTTGAGAGAAGGGCTGACGGTAATAATCGCCGGCAAGCCCAACGTGGGGAAATCCAGCCTGCTCAATAATCTGCTGCGCTCCAACCGTGCCCTGGTTACTCCCATTCCTGGCACCACTCGCGATGTTATTGAAGAGAGCTTGAGTCTCCGAGGAATTCCACTTCGACTGGTGGACACTGCTGGGTTGAGCCAACCTGGAGATCTTGTGGAAAAACTGGGTATGGAGTTCACGCGAGAGCGGTTGTCTCAAGCTGATCTGGTGCTCTTGGTCTTGGATCGAAGCGGCTCATTGACCTCTGAGGATTTGCAGATCTATGAGGATATTGACAGCAAGCCAAGAGTGATAGTTTTAAACAAGATTGATCTCGATCCCCATCCTGATTTCACCACCATCAGTGAGCGCTTCCCGACTGAGACAATAGCTGAAATCTCTGCCCTCCATGGTGACGGGATGGAACAGTTGAAGGATGCAGTTTTCCATACTATTCTCGGCCGGAGACTTGACACGGAAACCTCAGTGGTAGCCCCCAACTTGCGCCATAAGCTCTGCCTCGAGGGCGCTCTGGACGCGGTGAATCGGGCATTGCAACTTCTCGACGGCAGATCTTCAGCCGAACTGATTGCTCTGGAGACACAGGAGGCTTTGGCTCACTTGGGAGAGATTATTGGTTTGACCACCACCGAGGATCTACTGGATCAAATCTTCAGTCAGTTTTGTTTGGGGAAGTGAAAAACAAAAAATCTCATAATGCTCAAACCACGGGGTTCTCCCCCAGGTTTGCCCTGTCGGCAAGCGCCTGATGAATGGCAGGAGTTAGAAAGACCTTTAGTAGCATGCAGATGGATACTTATTACATTTCAATACAGACGAAATCGCCACTTTCGTCGCGGATACAGAGATTTTCTTTATTATAACTGGTCATCTCGCCGCACTTTGGGCAAGGAGGCCTATTTTTAACCAGTTTATCCAGATCAAAGCCTTTCTTGCCTTTATAACTAACGGAAGTAGGAACCCATTCGCGGCAACGCATGCAGCGCACATGAATTTCTTTGGCCTTGGACACTTTAAACCTCCTAATTTTAAACCCTGATATTACCTGCGTCGCGGAGTAGTCTCCTTTTTGACGTTTAAATACTTTTTTACCAGATTGCTAGCCATAGGGCAATATAAATGGATCCCAGGAATATCCCTAAAAATGTTTTAGAGATTTAGGCCACGGGGAAAAAACTTCGCAAACTCAACACCTCTTACACCTTTCGGAAAACAGCACATGCTCGGGGAGACAAGGGCAAATATGATGGTTGAGTATTGAACTGATTTTGCAACCGTGAGGATTTGGTTAGTTGGAAGATAGATTGATCATTTCCGGCGTCGGAGAGTTGCTCCGCCAAACGTCGAATGAGATGGGCGTCTCCCTTCGAGACTCACAGATAGAGCTTTTTGAGCTCTACTTGCAAACGCTTTTGGAGTGGAACAAGACTTTCAATCTCACCGGGATTAGAGATCCCGAAGACATTGTCATCAAACACTTCGTGGATTCGCTCACTCCCTTACCCTACCTTGAACCTTCTGGGCGACTGCTCGACCTTGGGCCAGGAGCGGGATTCCCCTCGATTCCCTTAAAGATTGCTGCTGGCGAACTTAAAATTACGCTTGTGGAGGCGAGCCGCAAAAAAGTTTCATTTCTCAAGCACATAATACGCACCCTCAAGCTGGAGTCAGTTGTTGTGCAACACAGCCGTTTTGAGCTCATGGAGCCCGCAGACCTACCTTTCAATACTATCATCTCCCGTGCTTTCACCCGCCTGGAGCCATTGGTTAAGCTTGTTGCGCCAATAATGACGCCTGGTAGTACTCTTGTCGCCATGTTGGGCCCGGCAAGGGCCTCAGGGCACTCCGGATTTGCGGACTTCGCCCAGGCTGAAAGTCTCGAACTTCATCGAATGGTCTCACTGGAACTCCCCCGGGGGCGAGGGGGGAGGACGCTCCTTTTCTTCACCAAGCTCTAGTTCCAGTAGACAAGGCCAGTAATTCCTACGAAGGGAAGACCAAAGCTAGCAACTGACAGCTCGCAACTGGCAGCTGTATCATCTAGGCACTAGGCACGAAGGTGCTGAGAAGTCGGAGGTCAGAGGGCAGATGCTTCAAAGTACTGAATATCGAACAGCAGAACAAGGAACCGCAGAATGATGAAGTGATCCCTTCGATATTCAAGATTCCTTGTTCGACATTCTGCGGTTCAAAGAGGCGGCAGCTCAGATGAAGTCAATCTTGATTCCTTTTCTCTTGAATTCTGGCTCCTGGCTCCTTACGCCATGCTCCAGGCCCTATGCCTTTTTAAATTCACAATCCGAAATTACCGTCTTTCTGATTTGCGACCTCTGACTTCTGACCTCTGATCTCTGACTTCTTGTTTTTTGCCCTATGCCCTATGCTCTATGCTAACTGAGATCGAAGGTGGCCCAGACTGGAATGTGGTCTGAGGGCTTGGGCAAAGAACGCTGTCTTTTATCCATGCCGCTCTCTGAACTAAGTGCTGAAAGTGGCTCCGTAGCCCAGATGTGGTCGATCCTCAGGCCCATATTGCGGCGAAAGGCACCAGCCCTATAGTCCCACCAACTGTATAGACCACCTTCCTGGTGATGTAGCCGGAAGACATCAGCAAAACCCCAACCTTTCAAATCTGCCAGCGCGGTGCGCTCCTCTGGATGAAAGCCGATTTCGCCTTCCATCTCTTGGACATCGTAAACATCGCAGGCTTCCGGGGCCACATTGAAATCCCCGGTTAAAATTAGCATTTCAGCGGGGTTGTGATGCTTTGTCAGATAATTATGTAGCTCCCTGATGAATCCCAGTTTGTAAGCAAATTTGGCTGAGCCAACCGCCGCACCATGGGGAACATAGACATTTACTACCCTCACATCACCTATGGTTGCGCTGATTATTCTCTTCTGATTTTCGGCGTCGTAGTCAGGCAGCTCTTTCTCCACCTCACTCAGGTGATATTTGCTCACTATGGCCACCCCATTGTAGGTTTTTTGGCCACTTGCGTTTTTTGGCCACTTGCCTCAACCCGGTAGCCTAGAGCCTCGAAAGAATCGACGGGAAACAGTTCACTAGTGACCTTTATCTCCTGCAGGCAGAGAACATCCGGCCGCTCCAGAGTCATCCAGTCCAAAACCGTTTGCAACCTCACCCTTATGGAGTTCACATTCCAGGTTGCAATTTTCATAGCAAACTCAACCCGTCCAGTCACTGGTTCTTAAGGACACGCAACTGGTAGTCAGTAGCGAAGATTTAGCCGGCAGCTTAGCCTGTTAGCCGGTTTAGACCGTTAGCTTTGAACACAGAAAATAATTCCACGTTCCCCGTTCCGACTTCCCCGTCTATATCCTCGTCTCGTCCGACCTCCCGTCTCGCCCGTCTCGTTTGACTCAATGCTCCATGCACCAAGAGTACCTGCTCTTGATGAAGTGTGATCCCGGTATTATATTTAAGCAAATCCTAGCAAATATGGAGGAATAAAATGCCAATTTTCGAATATAGCTGCGATAGCTGTAATTATACCTTTGACAAGCTGGTGATGCACCAGGAAACTGAGGTGAACTGTCCCCTCTGTCAGGGAGAGGTAAAGAAGCTCATGTCAACCTTTGCGGTTGGAACACCTGACAATGGGGGCAGTAAGATACCATCTACACCAAGGCGCCCCATGTGCTCCACTTGCTGAGACGGCAGCACTGCTCGGATGAGGACCGATATCTACCAAGCCTTGCTCTCGAATTTTTTGGTGTAGCTCTAGGCTAAGACATGGAGATGGATTATTTCGGATTGCGGATTTGGGAAGCATAGAGCAAGGAGCATAGAGCACAGAGTCCACATTTCGAAATGCGAATTTCGAATTTCGAAAATAAAAATCTGTGATCCTAGATTCTGCTCCTCTTGGACTAAATCAGTTCCTTTCTGTCATCTGTCATCCGTCCTCTGTCGTCTGACCTCTGATCTCCGACTTCTGTATTATCTGCCTGCTGCTAGCTGAAAGTGCCGTCTCGCCTCTTCCGTGCTTTGCCTGTCTTGCCACGGTGCCTAGTGCTTAGTTCTTAGTGCCTGGTTGAAACAGTTGCTGGCTGTTGCCTGCTTCCTTCCTTGCGGCATCCCCTTGCTGACTCCGTAGCCCATACCCCTTGGACAAAATCTGGTGTACACACTGGTGGAGTGGTTGTTCGGTGTTGATGGGGAGATGGATGCCATCCCCCAATTCATCCAGGGGCTCAAATGCCTGGCTCTGAGCATCCAGATGTTCTAACCGCGCATCTGATATTGACTTTTGCTCTTTTCGCTCCGTCAGCCTCTGGCGCAACACTGAGAGTCCGCATCGGCACTCTATGAAGATTACATTTGCCTTCATTTCCTCGGCGAGCCTCCGAGCTAATACCCTGTAACGGTGTCTGCCAAAAGTGGCATCCAAAATAACTGATCTGCCCCGGGACATCTCTTTTCGTGCCTCAAGGAGCAAATGCTCGTAGGTCTTGTCGCTGGCGGCTGGGCTGTAAATCGACTCACCAAAGGGTTTGACCACCTCCTGCTCGGGACTAAGCCCAAAGAGTCTTTTCCTGGTGACATCGGATCCAATAAACTTCAGGTTCATCAGCCGTCCTAGATCTGCAGCTATAGTACTCTTCCCACTGCCGCTCAGCCCGCAGACGATCCAGATGGTTTGACGGCTAAAAGTGTCTGCATACCTCCAGGCCAGCTCCAAATAGCTCTGCGCTCTCGCATTAACTGAAGCCGCCTCTGGTCCTGAAAGTTCTCCTGTCCCATACCTCAGACACTCAACTTTGCAGCGTACATGAGCCCTGTAGCACTTATAGAAATCAAGGATCAGGAAAATCTCGGGATCATCCGCCGACTGAGCATACTCGGCGAAAAATTTTTGTCCTATATGGGCAAAGCCATTATAGTCTAGGTCCATTCCCAGAAAAGCCAAGTCAGAAGCCAAATCACCGTACCTAAACCTTTCGTTGAACTCTATACAGTCGATAATGGATATAGAGTCGGCAAAATATATGTGGCCCAAGCGCAGATCACCGTGACAGTCCCGGATGTATCCAGATTTTATCCGGCGGTCAAAAATCTCCGCCTGGGAGTTGAGAAAAGTTCGTACCCGCAGGTGCAAATCAGAAAATTTTTCCCTGTCCAGGATGGTTGAAACAAAAGGACTGGTCTGGACGAAATCTTCTTCGATGTTGACCCAAATCAGCTCCCGGGAACCCATGTGGTCAATCTCTGGCCCTTTGTCGGTCTTTTCGTAAAACCGCACCAGGATCTGGACCAAATCCCCCAACATGTCCAGGCTCAATTCGCCCCGTCGCAAAAGTTGCAGCATCGTTTTCTCTTTTGGAAGTTGGCGCATTTTCACCGCGTACTCCACTGGTTTACCCAAACCGTTGAGGGCGTACCCTGCCGCCTCCTCGGTAATGGACACCACACCTAGATATACATCTGCACTTAGACGGTTATTGAGCACGACCTCCTGCTTGCAGAAATGGTGTCGTTTTTCCAGAGTTGTATAGTCCAAAAAGCCAAAATCCACCGGTTTTTTCATTTTGTAGACATAGTCACCGGTCAGGAAGACTCTTGAAATGTGGGTCTCTTCAACCTGAATCGTTCCAACCGGATGTGGGTAGAAATCAGGGTTGCCGAGAGCGGAGAGGATCGCGGTTTGACGGTTGGTATCACTTTGGCTTTCCGTCTTCATCCCATTGACTCCTTTGATACCTATTGGGGAAAATAAGCATTGTTGTTATTATACCACTTGCTCCAGGTCACATCGGGGCCGCTTGTTCATTTATCATTTATGGCTGAAGAAAATTTTCGTAATCTCAAACAATAAATGAACCTGTGACTTGCTTATTATGACGGCAAAACCCATTATCGTAGTTGCCATCGGTGGCAATGGTATCTGCCCTTCAGCGGTTGGCGCTGAGATGTCTTTCACCGCTCAGCTCATCCACACCAAACGAACTCTTTGGAACCTCATCTCCTTGTTAGACCATTACCAAGTGGTCATCACCCACGGTAATGGACCACAGGCCGGTCTGGTCTATGAGCAAATGATCCCCAGCACCCCCTTTGGCGTAGTAACCCTGGTTACTACCTCTCAGATAAGTTCTGCCATTACTCGAGCCTATGAGGAACTCATAATAGAAAACAATCTCCAGGGTCTTCCACCCATGGAACCGGTTCTCTCCTGGGTCAAGGTAGATCCCCATGATCCCGGCTTTACCAATCCTAGCAAACCTGTAGGGCAGCAACTCTCTGGTAATCAGGTAGCTGAGCAATCGCGATATCACCCTGAATACCTTTTTGCCGATTATGGCCAGGGCAAGCGTAGACTGATCGGTTCTCCTCGGCCCAAAGAAGTTTTGAATATTGCCGATATCCTGGAGGTCATCGAGGACGGGAAGGTGCCGGTGGCCCTTGGCGGTGGTGGCATACCAGTATTTCTGGACAATCACGGCCGAAAGGAAATCGCTAACGGAATTCTCGACAAGGATCTCTCCTCTGCTTTGCTGGCCGGCGATCTGGCAGCAGAGGATTTCCTCATCCTCACAAATGAGCAGGGTGTGTTCACCGGCTACGGCACACCGTCCATGTTGTTTCATGCCCGGATGAAGTCTTCCCAAGTTCAAAGGTGGCTCTCTGAGGGTGAGTTTCCGCCCGGTTCCATGGGCCCCAAGGCTGAGGCCGCACTCCAGTTCCTTGAGACCAATCCTAGAGGGCGAGTCATTGTTGGGCACGTGGAGGAACATGCGGAAATACTTTTGGACGGGAGCGCCGGCACCACTATTGAAGCTGGCTGACCGCGGTCGGCCGGAAATCCAAAACAAATTGAAGACTGGATGTGAGCTGTGAGTTCTGAGATGTGGGACCATAAATCCCAAAACAAGTATTTAATCTCACCTCAAGGTTGGGTAGGCAAATCCTTCCTTCCACAGCTCCACTGCTTCCTTAAACAGTTTTCTGAACCCTGGCGTGCCGCCGAGTCCTTTGCGGCCGAAATTGAAATTTATCTCGATAAATACAGGCGGACCTTCATCGGGAAACATGAGATCGAAACCGGCGAGATTAATCCGGGCGAGGTGGCAAAATCTAGCCACAGCAGCCATACCGCGTTCTTGTAGCTCGGGGAAAATTTCCGGCTGCATGCGTCCGCCCCGGCACACATTGTTATAAAAGTTCTCACCACCAACGCGAAAATAGCTCACCATTTTAGCACCCATAACCACCACCCTGAGATCCATACCTCCATGGTCAACCCAGTTCTGAATCAGTAGAGGTTCTTCTGCAGGCAGCCTGTGGAGTCCAGCTATCAAATCTTTCCAGCAGCAGACAGGAAAAACCGTACTGCCCCCACCACCATTATCTCCCTTGAGCACAAAAGGATAGTCCAGCGGCAGCCCCTTCCCCTCAACATCCAGTAACACTTGCGGCCTTGAATATAAAATGGTTTTTGGGTGGCGTATTTGCATACGTTTAAAGAGCACTGCTTGTTTAGTCTTTCCTGCATAGTCATATTTGGCGTCCAGATTGGGAAACCAATTCTTTGCCATAGCGGCAATTTTCTGGTAACGCTTTCTGGTAATACCTCGTGGCATGACGACCCCCAGAGCAGCGCGGATCATACTCGCAACTTCTGGGGCCTCCACCGGCGCCAGGTTAGGTAAATTTTTCTCCAGAACCACCAGAGAATTCATTGATAAAAAGTAGTTTGTCATGGCAACTGCCTGAAGTGTCTAAAATGCCTAAAATGTTTAGAAACCGTTAAAGTCGTTCAAGCCATTGAAGTCGTTCAAATCGTAGAAACCGTAGAAATCGTAGAAGGCTTCACGACAACTCATAAGGACAGATCATCCGTGCAACGAGTAACTAATAACGGATAACGACGCTGCTTGCTGTCGTCTGTCCTCTGACTTCCGACCTCCGACCTCTGGCTCCATGCTCCACGCTCCATGCTCTATGCCCCATGCTGACTGGTTATCCCATCACCCATTCGCGCAGTCGTCGAAGTATTTTCCCCCTACCTTCAACAATCCCATCCACTTCAAAATCGCGGCTGCGCCAAAGTATTAGATTATATTCTCCTGGAAAAATCGGCCAAGGTTTGAAGGGTCTAAGGCCATAGTACTTTTTCTCTGCCCAGGTTCGAACGTACTTCTTCCCTCGAAGTTGCTGTCGTTCGCAACCATGAAGATCCTCTTGGAGCACCAATTTCGGACTCATGGAGAAGATAACCTCTTCCCAGCGGCAGTGTGGATACACCCTTTGGCATACCACCACAGCACAATGAATATTTCTCAGTTCCTCCACCCAGGTCTCAGGAAATAGTCTAACATTTGCCCAGAACCGGCGAGGTTCGCCCTGGTAGTAGTCGCTTAGCAACCTTGTCATACCGTCAGGGTCCAAGAAAAGATCGGGAGAAACCTGTACAATCCCCGGAAGACAGTCTATGCCTACGTAATAAGTAAGATGCAATGCGGTCATGAGCCGAAGGTGATTGTCTATCCTGTTGACCATGAGACCACATCCCAGGTTGACTAGAGAAGTCTCTCCGTGCTCTCGAAGAAAATCAATAGCTCCCTTGTTTTCCGGCATGAGGACGATTTCCTCCTCGTTGCAACAGATTAGAGGATGGGCCATCCTAATTCAAGCCTTAAAAAGGCATTATATTTCTTTGTGGTCCATTGTCTTTGATCCATCCCAGAAAAGCCGAAACAAATCCCGACAGTGGATAGGTAATCTGAGATCGCCCATCTAATTATGCTAATTGTTAAGCTATTCACAAAACTATTGCACACTCCTAGTGGGATAAGGTAACATTACATACTTGAGATGAGTCCCTTTCTATGACGTGTCGCTTGAATCAAGAGTTTCTAATGAAACAATACCTTACATTCTGGCCTAGGACTTCTCGTGGAACTGGCTGCGGAATCTTACACTTCTAGCGGAATCTCAGACCGGGGGGGTTTGCCATGGAAAAAAATGACGGGATCACCGACGTGGGCGAGATGAAGGATCGGATGATGATCGATCTGTTCAAGAAAAAACTGCGGGAGGCAAAAATTGACCCTACGCAACTACATGGAAGTTGGGATGAGGCCAGCGGAATTCTAAAGGACCACTTCGGAAAGATCAGCCGTACCATGGTTAGCAACGAGAATAAATTACGCAATTTATATCAGACCGCCGTGGAAGAGCTCAGGAAAGAAAGTCGCTGAGTAAATCAACAGCTGGCAGCTGGCCGCAGGCAGCAAAGCTACTCCATTTACTGCCAGCCGTCTGCTGCCAGCTGCCAGCTGGGTTAGACTGCCTCCAAAACTTCTTCCTTCTTCTGCTCCGGCAAGGTGACCTTGAACACAAGTCCTTGCTCATCAGTGTTCACAACCACACTGCTGCCATCTGGTACCTCTCCGGCCATGATCTTCTTCGCCAGAGGTGTCTCCACCATTCTCTGAATTACCCGTTTAAGAGGTCTCGCCCCATATACCGGATCATAGCCTCTCTCGGCCAACAAGCTCTTGGCCTCCTGGGAAAACTCTAGTTCAATTCTCCTATCCGCCAACCGTCGTTTTAACCAGACCACCTGAATGTCTACAATTTGCGCCAGTTGCTCCTGAGTGAGGGAGTGGAATACCAGAATCTCGTCTACTCGGTTAAGAAATTCAGGGCGAAAATGCTGGCGCATGGCCTCAAGCACTCGCGAGCGCATCCTTTCGTAAGTCCCATTGGCGGCCTCTAGGATATATTGGCTGCCCACGTTGGAGGTCATGATTATGATACAGTTTTTGAAATCCACGGTGCGCCCGTGGGCGTCGGTTAACCGACCATCATCCATTATCTGGAGAAAGATGCTGAACACCTCGTGATGGGCCTTTTCGATCTCGTCGAAAAGGATTACCGAGTAAGGCTTGCGCCGCACTGCCTCGGTGAGTTGACCACCTTCCTCATAACCCACATATCCCGGCGGAGCCCCAATGAGACGAGCAACCGTATGCTTTTCCATGTACTCGCTCATGTCGATTCGCACCATGTTGTTTTCATCATCGAAAAGACTCTCAGCCAAAGCTCGAGCGAGCTCGGTCTTTCCCACTCCAGTGGGCCCAAGGAAGATAAAGCTACCCACCGGACGGTTGGGGTCCTTAATTCCGGCGCGAGAGCGCAGCACTGCCTCAGCCACTGCCTTGACTGCTTCATCCTGACCCACTACCCGCTTGTGGAGGTGTTCCTCGAGTTTGAGCAGCTTCTCCCGCTCTCCCTCCACCAACCTGGTCACCGGGATATGGGTCCAGCGCGAAACAATCTCCGCAATCTCGTCGTCGGTGACCTCTTCCCTCAGCAACCGGCCATTGCCCTGTTTATCAGCCAGCTTAGCCTCCTCCGCCTTGAGTTTTCGTTCCACTTCGGGGAGCCGCCCGTGTTTCAACTCCGCCGCCCGGTTCAGGTCATACCTGCGCTCGGCCACCGAGATTTCATACCGTAGTTTCTCGATCTCTTCTCGCAGAGCCTGGACCTTGTGGATGGCAGCCTTTTCCGTCTCCCATTGGGCCCTCATGGCATCCCCTTTGGCCCGCTGATCAGCCAGTTCCTTGCGCAGGGTCTTCAGCCTTTCTTGACTCGCCGTATCTTTTTCCTTTTTCAGCGCCGCTTCTTCAATTTCTAGCTGCATTACCCGCCTGGTCACCTCATCCAGTTCCGCGGGCATGGAATCCATTTCCGTACGAATAGTGGCACAGGCCTCGTCCACCAAGTCAATGGCCTTATCAGGCAAAAACCGGTCACTGATGTAGCGATTGGAAAGCACTGCAGCCGTCACCAGGGCACTGTCCTGAATTCTTACGCCGTGATGTACCTCGAATCTCTCCTTCAGACCCCGGAGAATGCTTATGGTATCTTCCACTGTGGGCTGATCTACCAGCACAGGCTGAAAACGCCTCTCGAGGGCAGCATCCTTTTCGATATATTTCCGATACTCGTCCAGCGTGGTGGCGCCGATGCAGTGAAGTTCACCCCTGGCAAGCATGGGTTTTAACATGTTGCCTGCATCCATGGAGCCTTCGGCCCGACCAGCGCCGACAATATTGTGGAGCTCATCAATGAAGAGCAGAATGGAGCCCTCGCTCTCTTTGATCTCCTGCAGCACCGCTTTGAGCCGCTCTTCGAATTCACCGCGATATTTGGCCCCCGCAACCAGGGCACCCAGGTCGAGGGCAAAGATGGTCTTGTCTTTGAGCCCTTCAGGAACATCCCCTTTCACTATGCGATGAGCCAGTCCCTCAACAATGGCGGTCTTGCCTACGCCAGGTTCTCCAATAAGGACGGGGTTGTTTTTGGTCTTTCGAGATAGTATACGAATGATTCGTCTAATCTCGCTATCGCGACCGATTACCGGATCAAGCCTCCCTTTCTTCGCTTCCTTTACCAGCTCTCGACCGTAGCGCTCTAAAGCCTCGTAGGTCGACTCAGGCGTGGCACTGGTAACTCTTTGATGGCCCCGCAATTCGGTAA
Organism: Deltaproteobacteria bacterium; assembly: GCA_037384945.1. Lineage (GTDB taxonomy): Bacteria > Desulfobacterota > Syntrophobacteria > BM002 > BM002 > BM002. Next base: position 12,648 of record JARRNM010000016.1, on the reverse strand, counting down.
GGGCCTGCAGAAAGCGGTCAGTGGTGACATTGAAGCTTTTTAAGATTCTCCCGGTGGCAGTGGAATTTCCTTCCTCTATGAGCGGCAGAATAAGGTGTTCAACTGAAACATAGTCATCCTTGAGTCTTTCGGCTTGCTCCTCGGCTTTCATCAACACACGGTTGAGTCGCTGGGTCACGTAGATCTTTCCCGCCTCAGTCCCCGGTCCTGAGACGCTCGGCCGCTTCTGCAGTTCGGCCTCTACCTCAGCCTTCAGTTGTTCGACAGGAATGTCCATCTTGCTGAAAAGACGGGGCACCAACCCCTCAGGCTGTTCGAGGAGCGCTAAAAAGAGATGCTCACCATCAACTTCCTGATGACCATAACGTAAAGCCTTGGTTTGCGAGGCATTAAGCGCTTCTTGAGATTTTTGGGTTAATTTGTTCGGGTCCATATTTTAAGATTCCTCCTAGGAGTAAAGATTCCAGTCCCAAGGGACTTGGCTTTGGGCTGTCCCCAGAGCTGGTCTTTCATTGATTCGTTATTCTGCTGGAGTAATGGAGTAAGGATAAGGAACTATTCAAGTTGAAATTCGGGCTCTGGCTTTTCCCAACACTCCAGTACTCCAAGATAACGCGCAACCTTTACCGCCAAGTTCTTCATAATTGCCTGCGAAGCCGGGCGTTCTCTCGCTCCAGTCGGTCAATCTTATCCAAGAGGTCTAAAACCACACCAATCCCGGCCCAATTGATGCCAAGGTCCCGACGCAACCGCATGATTCGCCAGATCCTCGGTACCGCTGTCTCGGGAAACCGTAACTGAGGCTCACGTTCGACTGGATCAATCAATCCCCAGTCTATCAATCTATCCACCATTTCCGGGTGCAAACGGGCAAGCCGTGCTAAATCCCCCACAGAAAGTAGCTCCTCCGATGCGGGCCGGCTTTCATACCTATAGTGTACAATCTGATATCGAACGGTGGTCATCTTCCCCATTTTCCCTACCCTTTCCGCGGGTTAAAATGAGATATGTCAGCCATCTCTGCAAAGAGCTCTTTTTCCTTTGCAGTCAGATTTTTAGGCAGCACAATCTTTAGCCGGGCAATCAGGTCCCCCCGCTCACCACCTTTCTTGGGCAACCCTTTTCCGCGCAACCTCAGCTTCTGTCCGCTCTGGCTAGCGGGTGGCACCTTGAGGTTTACCGCGCCGTCCATGGTCACCACCTGCACCGTGGCACCTAGAGCGGCCTCCCAAGGGGCTACGGGTACCTCCACCTGGAGGTTGTGTCCGTCTAAGGTAAAACGTGGATGGGGCTCAATATGCACCTTGAGGTAGAGATCGCCTGGAGGGCCACCACCCATACCCTCTCCTCCCTTACCTGCCAAGCGGATGCGGGTACCATCGATAACTCCCGGTGGTATCTTTACCTGCATGTTCTTGACCGTGGGACGCACCTGCCCCTGAGCATCGATCTCGTGTCCCTGCAAAGTTAAGGTTCTTGTGGTCCCATGATAGGCGCTCTCGAGGTCAATCTCGATCTCCGCCTCGTGGTCCTGTCCAGGCATCACCCACGTACCTTGCCTAGCACTGGCACGACCTCCACCACCCATGCGTGAACCGAAGAGCGTCTCGAAGAAATCGCTGAAACCGCCACCGAAATCAAATGTTTCCGCGCCGGGCCCACCGCCAAACTCGAAGCGTACATTTTCCCAGCCTGGAGGTGGCTTGAAGTCCTGGCCCGCCTGCCAGTTAGAGCCCAACTGGTCGTAGAGTTTTCGCTTCTCCGGGTCCTTGAGTACCTCGTGGGCTTCGTTTATCTGCTTGAATTTCTCCTCGGCCCCTTTGTCATTGTTGACGTCAGGGTGGTATTTGCGGGCCAACTTGCGATAAGCCCGCTTTATCTCATCTTCGGTGGCATGGCGATTCACACCGAGGATTTCATAGTAATCTTGAAACTTCACTGACATATAGCCTCACCTAATTATTCGGAACAAACTTCCGAGAATGAGCGCAAGCCTCTAAAAGCAAAGAGCTTTCTCGATGACTACCAAACGAAGAAATCGGTTGTTAACCGTGCATATTTCTCTAGCAATTCAATATAATACACTATTTGGTGTAATCACTGATTACTATCAAAATAAGAATTTCCGGGCAATTTTCAAGAGGAACTTGAGAGAAAATCAATACTTTTTTTGATTTTATCAAACAGAGTTAAATCCCAACCGCTTCGTACCAGCCGCTTCTATCTTCTCTCTTCGAGTGTTATATTGAGAACTATCAGGTGTATAGGATTTGGTAACCCATTGAATTTCTTCACCGTAATCTTCTCCGACACGGCAACTCTGCTACTGGCTTACCGAGTGTTTTTTAGGCTAGTCATTTTTTCGTGGGGATGGAGCACTAATAGGAGCAAGCGCCGTTGACATTGGGCGATGGTTACTTACCTTATTTATAACATACCAAACTTGGCCATGAAATATAAGGGAGGTACTTTCATGTACTCAGAAGTAGTAATGGATCACTTCAAAAATCCTCGAAACGTGGGCGAGATGAAGGATGCAGACGGTGTTGGAGAAGTGGGAAATCCTATATGTGGCGACATGATGACTATCTACATCAAGGTCAAGGACGACTACATTGATGACATCAGTTTTCTCACTTTCGGCTGTGGCGCTGCCATAGCTGTCTCCAGCATGATCACTGAAATGGCCAGAGGCAAAACCATAGTGGAGGCCCAGCAAATCACCAATAAATCAGTTGCTGAGGCACTCGCGGGTCTGCCAAAGAACAAGCTCCACTGTTCCAATCTTGGTGCTGATGCCCTGCACATGGCTATTCAGAACTACTTGAACAGAAAGGCCGGCATAACCAAAGGAGCAGCCAAGAGAACCGACAAACATGAACACAGCCATGGAGACGTATGTTACTGCCCCTACTGTGATGTAGAGACTGAGGATAAGGCGCCGGTTTGTACCAACTGCGGCCGAGAGTTGGAAGTGGAACACTAATCCTGTCAGTGGAGGACTTGCAGTGAGCATTATAAATTTAGACTATCTTGCAGCTAATCCCCTCCTGCCTGAAGTGCAGGAGGCCATGATAGATGCTATCAAGAAAAATTACGCCAATCCTTCAAGTCAACACCAACTCGGGGATGAGGCTGTGGCTGCTCTTCAATTAGCGCGGGAACAGGTGGCCAGGCTGATAAATAGCCCGGTGGAAAAAGAAGTGGTTTTCACCTCAAGCGGCACGGAATCTGTCAATCATGCGGTCAAAGGGGTAGCATTCGCCAACGCAAACAAGGGGAAACACATAGTTACTTCGAACATCGAGCATAATGCCGTTCTCAGAACTCTTAGAGCCTTGAAAATGATGGATTACCGGGTGACTTCGGTGCCAGTTGACCAATATGGGCGGGTCAACCCGGCTGATGTGGCTGATGCTATAAGGGATGACACCATCATGGTTTCCATCATGCACAGTAATAATGAGATTGGCACCATTCAACCCATTGAGGAGATTGCTGAGATCACCAGAGCAAAGAAGGTTATCTTTCATTCCGATGGGGTGGATTCAGTAGGTGTTGTTCCAATGGACGTTCAGCAGCTTGGGGTCGATCTCCTTAGCTTTGCTGCCAACCAGTTTTACGGACCATCTGGGGTGGGCGGCTTGTACATCCGGAGAGGTACCAGGATATGGCCTCTTTTGGATGGAGGGGTTCAGGAGAATAACAAGAGGGCCGGCACGGAGAATCTCATCGGTATCATTGGCATGGGTGTTGCCGCCGAATTGGCAGAGCAACAAATGGAATTCCGCATCAAGCACTCAAAAAAGCTTAAAGATAAAATAATCCAGGGTCTGCAAACACGGATCGAACACATTTTCCTAAACGGACATCCACAGTTTTCGCTGCCTAATCTGGTTTCGGTCTCGATCAAATACATCGAAGGAGAGGGGATCGTCCTGATGTTGGACGAGGAAAATATCGCTGTATCCACCAGATCCGCTTGTGCTGCTGGAGCCTTGCAAGCTTCTCACGTCTTGCTTTCCATCGGTCGCGACTTTGCTGATGCCCAAGGAACCTTGGTGATTACTTTTGGCCGTGACACCACAGAGTCTCAGATTGACCGTTTCCTTGGTGTCCTGGAGGATGTGGTTCAGACACTGCGAAATATGTCTCCTCTTTACATAAAGGCCAAGCAGGAGAAGGCTGGGGGAGTAACTGCAAGCTAGGTTTGCATAGATAGAGACCGTTCAATAACTCAATCTTTCAATGCCTTAAAGCTTTGACCTGCCCGGATTCCCGTCAAACTCTCCCCCGCAGCTTGTCGGAGCGAAGGGGAGATCCCGAGGCATAGGGGATGCGGGACCAAGATGACGGGCGATGGCAGAACTTCATCATTTCCGCGAAGCTTGTCTCCGGTAATTCCTCATTCACTTCCATTATTTAATCATCCAGGAAACTATGGTATGCTAGGAAACTCATGGGAGCACGTGGGTATGGAAGAATCCACCCAGAGAAAGGTTAAAAAGATCATTGGCCAGATGAACTGCCCGAAGGATTTTTCTGCTACAAGTCCGGGTTCAAGACTCTTTGCAAAGCCGCAGACGTTGGTATGCAATCTTATCTGAAGTGCTTGGAGGAAAATCCAAGTGATTGCGTATTTTCATTGGGCTATGCCGAATCGCATTATTGCACCTGCCCTCTTCGGCGCTACATTGCAAAGAAAGAAGGCAAGTGAACCAATTCCTCTCGCCAAGGTCAAACCTACAAAGTTCCAGAAATAGTCCAGGATAGAATCAATCAAGGAGTGATGGCAATGCGCACAAAGAGAGTTAGTTCATTTGTTCTTCTTCTGTTTTTTACGGCCCTGACAAGCTTTGTATTTGCTGAAGAAGCCCCACCGCCGAAAGACAAAGCGGCAATGGTAAACGGCACAGTTATAACTCAGGCAGAGCTTGATTCTCAGATGAACATGGTCGTCGATCGGCTGAGAGCATCAGGTCGTCTTCCCGATGTTTCACACCTTGATCAACTGAGAAGCCAAGTCCTCGAGAACTTGATCGCCCGCGAGTTGCTCTACCAGGAAAGTCAAAAAAAGGGCATCAAAATCTCCCAAGAGACAGTTAATGAACAATTTATCGAATTGAAAGCCCAATTTCCAAATGAAGCAGAATTCACCAAGGCTCTCACTAGAATGAACCTAACCGAGGCCAGCATAAAAGAAAAACTCGAGCGCGACCTCTCCCTGAAAAAACTAATCGACGATGAAGTTGCTCCAGGAGTTAAGCTCACGGACAATGAAATCAGAGCTTTCTATGACAACAATCCCGAAGCCTTCAAGCAGCCTGAGCGGGTGAAGGCCAGTCATATTTTGATCAAAGTTGATCCCAAGGCAGAGGCTTCGCAAAAAGCTGAAGCCAAGAAGAAGATCGACTTGGTAGAAGCAAAGCTTAAGAAAGGTGAGGACTTTGGCGCTCTTGCCAAAGAATACTCTGAGGGTCCAAGTGGCCCCAAGGGTGGAGACTTAGGATACTTTACCCGCGGGCAGATGGCGAAACCTTTTGAAGATGCGGCGTTTGCTCTGAAACCCGGTGAAGTGAGTGGCGTGGTTGAAACCAGATTCGGCTATCATCTCATCAAGGTTACAGATGAAAAACCTGAAATAATGATGTCTTACGACGATGTTAAGGAGAGGCTCGAGCAATTCTTGAAGCAAAGGAAAATGCAAGAAGAGATAAATGTTTACGTCAAGAGGTTAGAGGAAAAAGCCAAAATAGAGAGATTCGTTCAGTAGGAGCCACTCCTTCAG
>JARRNM010000016.1:0-6806 GCA_037384945.1 Deltaproteobacteria bacterium | reverse complement strand
TTCTAGACTCTGAGGCCGAGAGAAATAAATAGAAACGCAAAAAAATAAGAACGTCCCCCTTTTGTTGGTGAGGTTATCTCCATGGAAAGCTATGTGAATCAAGGGGAGCAGCTTGTAGTTGCCCTTTACGTACAAAATATAAAAAAGTCCAGCGAGTTTTACCAGAGCTACGGGTTTGAAGTGGTTAGGGACGAAGGAACCTTTATGGAACTCAAGTGGGAGGACTCCCGTTTATTCCTGTCGAAAGTCCCAACTGCTTCCCCCCCTCCTGCACATCCCATCGGTAACATACGGGTCTTGGTTCCCAATGTAAACCAATACTGGAACCTTGCCAATGAACAGGGAGCAGAAATACTAAGCTCCATAGAGAACCGCTATTACGGCTTGCGAGACTTCACCATTGCCGGACCGGACGGCCTTGCCTTGCGTTTTGCTACCTGGCTCAAGGATCTTGAGGGCTGAATTATGGGAGTGAGGTGAGGTAAGGGGTTGCTAGGCAATTTCGGTAGGATCGCGCCAGATTTCCACTATGGTCAGATCGTCGTTAACCGCGGCATTGCCACGCCAGGAATCTATTTTTTCCAAGAGACCCCCTGCCCAGGGAGGCCCCTTGGCTATTGCAAAGTAGTCAGTTAATCGGTCATTACCGAAGAGCTCATTTTCTTCGTTTTCTGCCTCGGTGACTCCATCCGTTATAAACAGAAGCGATTCCCCGGGTGATAGGACAAACTCTGTCTGCTCATACTCAGTTGCGAATTCCACGCCCAAGGGGATGCCGTTTAGTATGGCAAGTTCTCTAAATCCATGGTTAATAATCCGCAGCGGATGCGGATGCCCGGCCCGCGCGGTTTGCACTCGTCCGGCACCGGGCCAATATTTACTCAATACCATAGTGGCGAAGAATCCCTCTTCAGACATGAGTTCGTACATAGCTTTGTTTACCTTGGCCAGCAGTTTGTTCACCTCCATGTGCAGGGGTGCTTCACTGCGGATTTTAGCGGAAAGTGCCGCCATAATCAGCGCCGCAGGTAGCCCCTTACCAGCGACGTCGGCAACGTAGATCAGCCAACTCGCATCGGGTAATGGTATTACATCATACAAATCACCGCCGACAGAGGCCGCCGCCTTTGAGAAGGCCCAAACGTGGCTCCCCTCTCCCAACTCCGGCATTTTTGGCCAGAAGAGTTTCTGGATCTTTGCCGCCGCCTTTAACTCAGCCAGAAACCTCTCCTGCTCTATCCGCTGTTCCAGCAGCCTCGAGCGGATTATGGCTACGGCGGCCAAGTCGGCGAAGCTTTCCAGAAGTGCAAGATCTTCCCGTTCGAAAAAAGGTTTGTCCCTCGAATTGAGAACATTGAGTACGCCCAGGAGCTCTTCCCGGTGAACAAGAGGGACGGAGAGTATTGTGCGGGTGACAAAACCGGTCTGCTTGTCTGCCCGCTTGGAAAACCTGGGGTCCCTTTGGGCATCCTCTACGATGATGGCCTTGCGGTTCTGGGCAACCCGGCCCGCTATTCCTTCACCCATCTTTAGCTTTACCGATCTTTTGAGGACTTCATCTGCCCTATCCCCCATTACATCGTCTTTGATCGAGGCGAATTCCAGCAGGCCGCTCTCTGCATTGTAGAGCATTAAAGAGGAAGCTTCTGAAGCCGTCACCTCCTTGGCAAGATCCAAAAGCCGTGGAAAGAGGTCATCCAGGGATTCTATTTCAACCAGAGAGCGGTTTGCCTCCGACAGCTTTCTGAGACGGCTTGAAACTGCTTCCACGTAGGGCTGGCATTCCATCGGGTTCATCAGACAACCCTCGATCCACTAAAAAGGTTTACTTACCTCTATTACCGAAGTTACCAACAAATTATATTAACCATGAAGCACAGAAAAAGCTACATCTTTTCGCTAGGATTTAGATTGCCCACGCATAAAAAAAGGCCCGCCGTACGGCAGGCCTCGCCGTTATTTACTACCGCTTTTTTTGAAAAGGCAGGACACGTACAATCTGCTGCCCGAGGTGTCATGGCAGTACGAGCACTTCTGCACCTCCCGTTTATTCATTTCTTTGCTGTTCTAAAAATCAGTAAACTCATGGTCAAAGCTCCCGCTGTCGGAGCTGAAGGTTTCAAAGAGATATCTTTTTTCCATAACACACCTCCATGTTACGGTATATTGCAAGCCTAACTCCATCAAAAATGACGTCAAAGAAGGGGATTGTAGATTCAGAAATTGGAAAATTAGGTAATTAGAGAATTAGGTAATTCGTAGAAACCGTAGAAATCGTAAAAATCGTCAATTGGTCAAATCGTCAAACAGTTAATTCGTCATTGACTCCATTCATAACCATTTGATTTGCTGTCATCTGTCGTCTGTCCTCCGTCGTCTGACTTCTGACCTCTGATCTCTGACCTCTAGTTTTCTGCTCCATCCCCCATGCTATGCCCTTGCTGCTTCTCTGAGCCACTGGAGAACCTGCCGCTCCTGAGGCAGTCTGCCGGAGGACTTGATCTTGCCGTTGATTACCAGAGCAGGCGTAGGCACCAGTCCATAGGTGCCAATCTCTGCCAGGTCTCTCACGTGTTCCACCTCGCCGGCTATGTTACACTCCGCCATTACCCTGAAGATCATTTGCTCCAGCTTGTCGCAGTTGGGACACCCAGGACCGAGGATCTTCACCTCGAGCCCGTGGGGTTTTTCCATCTCAAACGTCTCACCCCTGAACTTCTTGTATTCACGCAGAAAAGCCCGGGCATAATCCGCTTCCGATTTTTGCGGTATATAATTCTTTTCCTTGAGTACTTGCAGGAGATGCTCGGCTATCTCCTCATCAGAGGAGAACTCCTTTTGGGCGGTCTCATCCACTGCTTGCTTCAACCCAACAATGCCCACAGTGAACTTGCCTACCTTAATTTTAGCTGCTTCGGTTTCTCTGCTCATTGGCATCTCCCCGATCCCGGCAGGGTAACTCTGCCTAGCTGCCTGCAAAAGATATTCGACAGATCTCGTGGCGGAAGGGCCTGTGGTTTTTCCCCGGCAAGAATGGCTCTTGCCAGCTAAATATATGGAGTTTTGAGTAACGTATGCTCATCAGCAAACTCCCCAGTGTCATTCTGAGCCCTTCCTTAGCTCCCCGAGCGTAGCTGTGGGGAGCCTGTCGAAGGACTCCTCAGAATGACATCTGCCGACATGGGTTCCAGATGGAAAGTAACTAAAAAGGTTACTTGCTGAGGATTTTCTTTATTTCATCTTTGCTGGCCACCTTGCCGACAATTTTCACTTCTCCATTGACGACCAGGCCCGGAGTCATGAACACTCCGCAATCGGCGATCTCATTTATATCGGTTACCTTTTCGATCCGGGCGTCGAGGCCCAATTCAGCAACTGCATCCTTTGTGTTTTTCTCAAGTGTACGACATTTTGGACATCCGGGCCCGAGAACTTTGATTTCCATTTTGCTGTACCTCCTGGTAATTCCCATGGCGCATAACGCATAGCGTCAGAGTTAAGTGTATTTATGCGAAAAAGCGGCCGAAGATCAGCCCGCTAATGGTTGCCATTATGACTACCAGGCAGACGAAAACGACCGTCTTCTTGGTTCCCATTATACTTCTGATCACCAGCATGTTCGGCAGGCTCAAAGCCGGCCCGGCAAGGAGCAGGGCCAGAGCCGGGCCTTTGCCCATGCCCGCCCCCAGGAGTCCCTGAAGAATCGGTACCTCTGTAAGGGTGGCAAAGTACATAAAGGCACCCACCACCGAGGCAAACAGATTGGCACCCACTGAATTGCCCCCCACCAGACCGCTCACCCACCGTGAGGGAATAAGCCCCTCAGAGCCGGGACGACCCAAGAGAAGACCAGCCACCAGCACACCGGCAAAAAGCAGTGGCATAATCTGTTTGGTGAAATCCCAGGTTGAGAGGAACCAACTCTCGGTCTCCCCGCGAGTGGTGGTGGCGATCACGGTTATGCCAATGATCCCTGCAGAAAAAGCCACAAGGGGCTCAGAGGGCAAAAGGATTGCCAGCACCAGCACAACAGCTCCGGTAACGGCCACCTTGTAGGCTTTCACCCGAAACCAGGCAACCAGAAGAATACCCAAGAGCATTGCAAAGCCACCGGTCAAAAACCACTTGACGCTGTAGACGGCGTGCCAAAGGCCCACGGGTTCAGCAGCTTTTCCCCAGGTGGCGGAAACCAGAATGCCCACCATGGAGGCAAAGTAGATGACGTTCTTCCACAGGGGCCGCTCCACCTCCGGTTCCGGCAGCATCATAGCAGCCTCGGCCTTGGCTCGCTCTTCCTTTCTGAATATGAGATACATCAGGAGACCGATGACGATGCTGAAGATCACCGCACCAACAGCTCGGCCTATGCCCAAGGCAAGTCCAAGCACTCTGGCGGTAAGCACTATGGCCAGGATGTTGATAGCAGGTCCAGAGTAGAGAAAGGCCACCGCCGGACCAAGCCCTGCACCACGCTTCCAGATACCGGCAAAAAGGGGTAAAATGGTGCAGGAACACACTGCCAGAATGGTACCCGAGACCGAGGCAACGCCGTAGGCCAAGACCTTTTTGGCACCTGCGCCCAGATATTTCATCACCGCCGCCTGGGACACAAAGCAGGCTATTGCCCCTGCGATGAAAAAGGCCGGAACCAGGCAGAGAATTACATGTTCCTGGGCATACCACTTGGCCAGGGCCAGTGATTCGATAACCGCCCCGGCAAAGCGTGTGTTGTCGATAGGAAGATAGAAAAAGACGATAAAGAGAGCCACGATCAAGCTCATGGACTTCCAGAGAATTTTCCAGTCGATAATGCTCGGCTGAGACTCTTCTCCCTCTGGCTCAAGGGATCTTTCAGGGGCAAGATTTCCTTTCATAGCAGTCGCCTTTTTCACCTCGATCACTCCTTATATTCTCTCGCCATACTACTCAGTTGCTGATTAGTCAGAAATTTGGTTATTTCTTTTTGTAACCTCGGTCCACTTTGCTGCTCTTTCATAAGCTCCATGGCCGTAGCTCTCGGGTGATAACCGAAATTCATGCCTTGGCGCAGGTTGCCCTGTCCACCCTTTTCACCTGTTTCAGAAGGATGCTCACCGACGGATCATCTTGCAGCCAGTTCCGCAAATGCTCCAAAATCACTCTGGAGTAGGAATTGCATTCCTCTGGTCTGGCGAGACGGAAATTGGTCCACATTCCGTCTTTTTCACTTCGCACCAGATCGGCTTCCTCCAACAGTCGGAGGTGACGGGACACACTGGGCTGGCTTATCCTAAGAACCGACTGCATTTCGCAGACGCAGAGATCCCGGTGTTCCAGCATCTTCAAAATCTTCGTCCGGGTGCCGTCCCCCGCGGCCTTCATCACCTTGAGATATTCCCGCATAAGCTCCTTTTCCTTGTTTTTGGGTAACAGCCGAGATCCCACCTGCCTCAGAGGATGTGACCGAAAAGTCAGGATAGGATTTATAGCTCAATATATATATAACCATATAGCTATATAATGTCAAGTCAATAAATAGATTACTTTCAACCTATTGCCGGGACAGCAACAAAGTAATCGCACTACAGGATCTTCATACCATATGAGCGCTAAACAGGCGGGACAAAGAGGCTCTATCCACTCTGTGAGAAAGGAGGGATTGAAAAAGGGAACTGGATGCTCATGCTCCTTTGCCGAAATGGCATTTGGGATAGGTACATTCCGGGCAGTCCTTGCAAAGACCACCGTGACCCAAAAAGGCCAGCTCAGCCCTGCCCATCCTCTCTCCTGCAAGAATCCTCGGCAGTACGAGATCCAGCACGGTGATTCGGTGGTAAAGCCCACAGGCGGGTACACCGAGAAGTGGCACCTCCCCCAGATAGGCCACAAGGAACATGGAGCCCGGAAGTACAGCGGCGCCGTAGTGGAGTTCACTAGCTCCGGCCAAACGGATACCATGGCGGGTCACATCGTCCGGATCCACACTCATCCCGCCGCTAAGCAAGATCACCTCACTACCCCGGGCCAGTTGGCTGCGGATAATCTTGCTGATCACCTCAGCGTCATCCGGAGCAAAGTCAAGAGCTGCAACCTCTGAGCCGAGGGCTGTCACCTTCTCTGTTAAAATGGCAGCAAATCGGTCCTCAATCAGCCCTTGATAGACTTCATTGCCGGTAATAACCAAACCCACGCGAGCCGGTCTAAGAGTCTTAACTGAAAGCACCCATCCGTTCTGGCGAGCAATGGCTGCCGCTCTCTCAATAGGAGTCCTCTTCATGACCAGGGGAATCGCCCTGGTGCCGGCGACCAGATCACCCCTGTTCACCAGAGTGTGACTGTGGAGGGTGGCGCACATGACCTCTTCCACCAAGTTAAATGCGGCCAGAGCAGCGGTATCGACCACCAGCAGACCGTCTCTCTCTGCGAGCAAATTAATCTTTCCCTCCCGGGGACCATTTTCCCAGAAGACACCATCTCCGGCCAGAGCCGTGGCCAGAATGACCGCCGCTTCGTTTTCGTGAATCTCGTCATCGGCCAGATCAAGGACATACAAATGGTTCTTGCCTAGCCTCTGAAGATGACAGAGATCAGCCTCACACACTGTGTGACCTCTACGAAAGGCAGGTCCTTTGAACTCGCCTGGACGGATCTCGGTAATGTCATGGCCGAGCTGACTGCCGATAGCTTCCTGCAATTGGATTTTTTTGAGCATCACATCGCTCCAGTTTCGCTTTAGCCGGTTTGGCTATCAGGTTAGAAGATATCTTAACCTTTCGCGTTCCGCCTTCCGGCTTCCCCGTTTAAATCCTCGTCGGAGGTCTCCAAAA
>JARRNM010000015.1:0-38955 GCA_037384945.1 Deltaproteobacteria bacterium | reverse complement strand
GAGAGAATCATCTGAGCCTTCAATCAACTCACCAGACGATTTTTATCCAGCTCCTCCAAATAGGCCTTCATTCTGTCCTCGGAGTGGGTGAGATTTCGAATCCGTAGAGTCGATTTAACACGAATGAGAAGGTCTTCCAGATCGAAAGGCTTGCAAACAAAATCATCGGCTTTGGCCTCAAGTGCCTCGTTTCTGTGATCCTGGAGAGCCGTCATCATTATTATCGGTACTGAGCAGGTTGATTCAGCGGTTCGCAGCTCAGAGCACACTTCGATGCCGCCTATCCCTGGCATGGATATATCTAGGATAATTACATCTGGGTTTTCACTTATAGCTATGTCGACAACCTTCCTGCCATCTGGAGCTACGATTACTTCGTACCCTTCTCCTTCAAGAAAGTCAGTCAGCAGTTCTCTGATGGAGAACTCGTCGTCGACAACCAGGATCTTATGCGCCAAGGTGCCTCTCTCTCGCTCTTGATGAATGGATTAAAAGGGGAAACACGACGACGGAAAGGTGCCTCTTGCCCTTTATCTATAGTCGCAGGATGAATCGAAACATGCAATATTGAAAATATAGCCATAAATTAGTGACAAAAAATCACTAACCATGCCGCGATCTCAGGTAGGACGTGAGGTTCATCTTCTTGCTTCTCAAGCCGAGCTTGGTTCGGATGTGGAAACGATGGGAGATGATCGTGTTTTCGGAAAGATTCAGTATGGAAGCTATCTCCTTGGTGGTCTTGCCGTCTTTAACAAGGCTGGCAACCTGTATCTCAGTGGGCGTAAGGTTCGAAAACCTTGCAGACAACTTAGCAGCAAAGGGGGATACTATATCCTTCAAATGTGACTCAAGAATCTCGATGAGGATCTCTTGGTCCGGACTGGTCTTACAGTTCCTTAGTCTATCAAGATATGGAAAGACTAGATCCTTGACATGGGCCAGGACGTTTTCCTCAAGCTCGCGTTTGTCTTCCTCTCTCCTTTTAAGTAGGACTCCAAGGGCGGCATTCACCTCTTCTAATTTGCGTGATTGCCTCAGAAGTTCGGCTTGTTTTCTTCGAAGCTCTTCCTCTGCTTTCTTCCGCTCGGTAATATCGGTCCCGACCCCCAGGATAAATCGTTCGCCTTTGATTTCAATGATCTCATATGAGACTAAACCCCAACGTATTTCTCCTGTTTTGGTTCGCAATTGCACGTCGTCGGCACTGAATGCTCTTCCTCCTGTGACAAGCCTCTCAAACCTTTTCTGTCGGTCGGCCTGCTCGAGAAAAATTCCTAGTTCTGAGGCAGACTTACCGATAAGTTCTTGGCGACTATAGCCGAGATGCAGGGCGAAGGCATCATTCACATCGACAAAACGACCATCAATGGATGATATCGTCATTGGGGACGGGTTGCGATGAAAGGCCTTGTGAAACTTCTCTTCACTCTCTCGCAACTCCTCTTCCACCTGTTTGCGGTCGGTAATGTCCAGGACGATTCCTCTCACTCCAACCGGTTTACCATCGCGGATAATGGGGGAGCTGTATACAAGGATAGGAAATGTGCTGCCGTCTTTCCTTAAACCAGTGTATTCATGGTCGTCAAATTCGTCACCGGTCAACCTCTTCCCAATGTTCTGCCCAACTCTTTGCCTTTCTTCCGGGATATACAACTGCAAAGCATTTACGCCTTTTTTGAGATCCTCACGAGTATAACCAAATGTCTCAAAACCACAGCGATTGCAGTATGTGAAATTGCCCTTGAGATCTAATTCGAAAACAGATTGTGGCAGGAGATCCGCTAACTCACGGAATCTTGTTTCACTCTCCCGTAGCGCTTCCTCCATCCGCTTGCGCTCGGTAATCTCTGTAATAACAGCAAAGCTTCCCTTGAACCTGCCTTCCTCGTCTAAAATCGGCGTTGCAGATGTGATCGTTGGAATCTCTCTTCCGTCCTTACCCTTCCATTGCGCTTCATAAGATTGGGCGTGACCCTCGCGCCTTCTTTCTCTCTGCTCCTGTACCAGGTTCAAGTAGGATTCATCTATGAAATCGATTGCAGCACGCCCGATCAGCTCTTCTTTAGAGTATCCAGACATTTCGCATATTCTATGGTTAACGTAGGTTATGACGCCCTCTTCATCTTGCATTCCAAACCCCTCTTGCATTGTTTCTATGAGCATGCGAAACCTTTTTTCACTCTCCCGCAGGGCTTCCTCAGCCTTTTTGAGTTCACTGATGTCTGTGGCCGTTGAGCGGATGCCAACGATTTCTCCGTCTCTGTAAATGGGAGCGGATGTCACCAGAGCATGCATGACGGTGCGATCCTTTCGCAGCAGTCGATATTCAGTCGGTTGCACCCTCCCTTCTTGCACCAGTCGACCGACTCGTTCTGCGTGCTTTGTCTGCTCATCTGCCGGCAAGAGCCAGGGAATGCGAAATCCCTGCTCCACATCAGCTGGGCTATAACCGAGCATCTGATATCCATAATCGTTAACGTAGGTGACTAATCCCTCGGTGTCGAACTCGACAACCACTGTCGGCAGCAGATCAGCGGTTTCCCTGAAACGTTTTTCACTTTCACGGAGCCTTTTCTCTGTCGCCATGTGAGCGGTAATATCACGAAGGACGGTGACGATCCACCTGACTCTGCCGTCGGTGTGTATTGGTATTTTGCGCGT
This sequence comes from Deltaproteobacteria bacterium, assembly GCA_037384945.1. Classification (GTDB taxonomy): domain Bacteria; phylum Desulfobacterota; class Syntrophobacteria; order BM002; family BM002; genus BM002. The sequence continues at coordinate 36,291 of JARRNM010000015.1, read as the reverse complement.
CTCTGTAACAATTTCTCTACCTGCAACCCTAGTCACCTCCTCAGTGATAAGCATCTTTCCGGTATTAAATACCTGATAATATTCACCCCGAACCCTTTCCGGTAAGAAGGAAAAAACTTCAAATAAGTCCTTACCGACCATTTGAGTGTCCAGGCCCAGCTCACCGTTCCATTGCTCAAATTTCTGATTAACTAGAATCAGCCTGAAGTCGGAATCAATAACATGGATAGCATCGCTCAGGGAATCAAGCACTGTACGGTATTCAGCTGGTAATGATGGGAAGGACTCCTCTCCCAGCCGACAAGGAACTGCTAACGCTTCCAGTTCGGCTGTTCGTCGCCGCTGGGTATTTAATTCCTCAATGATTTGCGTCTTGGTCTTGTCTTGGTCTTTCATATCGCCTGCCCCCAAAATTACTGGCCGCCCCCTTGGTTCGACAGAAAAGAATAAAGAATTATCCAAAGTAGTACTAGTTTATGGATATTTGCTGACCACTGCAAGCAATGATTCCACCTGGTAGACCACCGTACATAAAAGAGCTGCGGGCTAGCAGTGGAAGCATGGAGTAAGTAATTTTCCGACCATAGCAGAGGAGGCACCCTTTAACCTCTGAGGTCCGAGATTCGCCGGCTTGTAATTGCCACAAAATTTGCAAAGAGGGCAGAATGAATCCGTCCTAAATATCTGGAGTGATCGAAGGCAAGGGGCAAAACCGTCGAAGAGATGTCATTTGCCGTCTCAGGGGAGGGTTGAAAATTTCTGGTCACGGCATTGCTGCTGGGCCAGGCTGGGCTAGCCTCGTCATTTTGCCTCCTCAATCATTTGGATCGTCTTTCGCTCTACTTCTTCAGCAATACCCATTAGGACTTTCGACTGCGACAGCGATGCTAATAGGGTTGTGGGTTTAATCATGCCTATTTTCGTTTTCCCACCTTCTTCATAGACGGATATTCGGCAGGGGAGAGCCATGTTCATTCCCATATCTTCGGTCAGAACGCTAATCGCTTGTTGGGGATTGCAGATTTCTAGAATGCGACATTCATTGGGGAGATCAAAACCTTTCTTTTTCAAAGTCTCACGAAGATTATGAACGTGCAACACTCCGAAATTGTGTTTTTTGACAGCCGCTTCCAGATCTGTGGACGCCTGCTCCACAGACTTACTGGTTTCCACCACGTATTGCATTGCTTCCTCCCTATCGTTGATATGAGTGTTTGAATTTGACCTCTAGTCGCTATGCCGCTCCATATTTTTGCAGCTTTTTGTGCAAGGTTTTCCTGGTAATTCCCAATAATCGTGCAGTTTCACTCTTGTTGCCCCCGGACGCTTTGAGGGCAGTGAGAACGGCTTCCCTTTCGGCCTCCTCAAGTGATCGAGGTTCCTTGCTCACCGTCGGTGTGATGTCAATCTCCTCCCCGTGAGGGTAGGCTTTGGCGATGCCCAATGGGAGTTCTTTCTCGGTTATATAGTCTCCGAGCCCGAGGATGACGGCCCTCTCCACTGCATTTTCCAGTTCTCTGACATTTCCCGGCCAGTCGTATTTTAGAAACATATCCATGGCTAGCGGGGTAAATCCTTTAATTCGCTTTTTATTCTTTCTAGCATACGTCTCAAGAAAGTGCTGTGCCAGCAGGGGAACATCCTCCACCCGTTCTCTCAGAGGAGGGACCCTTAGAGTCACAACGTTCAGCCTGTAGTAGAGATCTTCCCGGAACTTCCCGGCCGAAACGTCTTCCTGCAGATCTCTATTCGTGGCAGCCAGTATGCGAACATCAACTTTCAGGGTGAAATCGCTGCCGACCCTCTGAATTTCTCTATCTTGAATGACCCGGAGGAGTTTGGCCTGCATGACCGAGGACATCTCCCCTATTTCATCCAAAAATATTGTCCCTTTGTTTGCCTGCATGAAACGACCTTCCCGTCTCCTATCCGCTCCGGTGAAAGCACCTTTTTCGTGGCCAAATAGTTCAGATTCGAGCAGGTTTTCGGTGAGGGCAGCACAGTTTACCGTTACCAAGGGGCCTTCTTTGCGGCTGCTGTTGTAGTGAATTGATCTGGCGATGAGCTCTTTGCCCGTGCCGCTCTCTCCGGTGATTAGTGCAGTGGCTTCAGATGGAGCCACCATGGCCACCATCTCGATCAACTCCTTCATTGGCCGGCTTTTGCCAATGATGTTGGCCAAATCATAGGATGAGCGAAGTTTTTCTTTGAGACTGAGATTTTCTGCCCTCAAGCTTGTATGGTCGAGGGCTCTTTCAATAGTCAGCTTTAAGACGTCAAAGTCCAGTGGTTTCGTGAGATAGTCATATGCCCCTGCCTTTAAAGCCTCAACTGCTGATTCTACCGAAGAATAGGCCGTCATTATCAAAATGGGGATGGCCGGGTTATACTCCTTTATGAGTTTCAGGGCTTCGATGCCGCTCATCTCCGCCATGCGAACATCCGTCACGATCAAGTCAAATGGCCTCTCTTTTGCCTTTTCTACAGCCTTGCTACCGTCATCCACACCTTCAACATTGTATCCCCAACTCTTGATCACGGTTTTAAGCACAGAAAGATGTCCCCCATCGTCATCAACCACCAGGACAGTTGCCTTTTCAGGATGCATGTTTACCTCGTTCGGATTTCTTGTTTGGATTTACGGGTATCAGGAGAGTGAATACCGTACCTTTCCCAGGTGTGCTTCGTATTTTTATTTCCCCATTGTGAGCCTCGACAATCTTGTGAACAATGGCGAGGCCAAGGCCTGTTCCTTTCGATTTGGTGGTAAAGTAAGGGTCAAAGACTTTCTTCACCTTATCAGGATCTATTCCTTTCCCGGTATCAGCAATTTCAACCTTAATTCCACCGTCTTTTCCATGCATACTCTTCACCGAAAGCATTCCTCCCCCATCCATAGCCTGAATCCCATTGAGGTAAAGGTTGAGCAAGGCCTGGGAAAATCTGTCTGGATCAAGGAGCACCGATGGAAGGTCGTCACCTACGGAAAAGTCAACTTCAATATTGTTCGAGTTGGCATCCGGTTGAATTAGGCGGATTGAATGCTTCAGCAGTTCATTTATGTTCGTTGGCTTCAGTTTCAGTTCCGAGGGTCTGGCAAACTCGAGCAGCTCACTTATCACTTTGTTCAGGCGGTCCACCTCTCTCACCATAACCCCGGCCAGCTCTTTGTCCTCAGCTGTTTCAGCGAATCTATCGCCGAAATAGGTGGCAACGCCCTTGATGGAGCTCAGAGGATTTCTAATCTCATGGGCAATGCCTGCTGCCAGGCTACCCACAGCCGCGAGTTTTTCCTTGCGGCGGATTTCCTCCTGGAGGCTTCGCACTTCACCCAGATCCCTAAGTATTAAGATATTACCCACAAAATCGCCTTCCTCGTTTACGATCTTGGAACCACTTACACTTAAAGGAACAGGCTTGTTGTCGCCGAAAGTGCACTCCATCTCTTCTTCCAATATAGTCCGCCCCTGATCCAGCCAATCTTTCAGACCGCACCAATGAGCAGGTAAAACCTCATTTGGATCTCTACCTCGAGCATCCTTTAGCCTGACTCCGGTGATCCTTTCCGCTGTTTCGTTAAAGAACGCAATCTTGCCATCTCGTCCGGTGGCGATCAAACCCACAGGAAGACTGGTTACGACTTCGTCAGCGAAGGCACTGGTATCCTGAAGCACCCGTTTGGTAGATCGGTAGTTTTCGGCCAGATACAGGGAGAGGAAACCACCGAAGCCCAAGAGCAACAGGACCGAAGAGATGATTGTGGTATTTCTGATGTCCTCCTTCCTTGCTTCTTCAAAGGGCTTTACATCCAGCCCGACGAATATGATCTTGTCCGTTCTGCCTTGGGCTGTGGCTTCGTCACCACCAGGAAAACACCAGTCTCCCCTCCTGCCCATCATCATCCGGCCGCCCATGCCCCCACGAAAACGACGTCTGAATTTCTTGAGATCGTAGTTTGCCAGAGGTTGGAAATAGCGATAAACCTCAAAGGAGGGTTGACCGTTTCCCAAGGTAGTCAGCCTCCATTGCTCATGGGTGGTCGGCTTCAGTGATTCTATTGAGATTCCATTTTGAAATCTCTGGCCGATTTTGGCTTTGTCACTACCGGCCAATATGATTCCGTTCCTGTCCGTCACCGCCAGATACAAGATATCAGGCTGGCGCGCAGTTTGTTCCAGCAGATTCTGAACCTGATCACCTCCCCACATCATATCCATCATGCCCGTGCGTGCTCCGGCTTCAAAGGCTTTGATGAGTGCTGCACCCTTTTCACTTAAGATCTGAGCCATGTAATGCTTTTCCCTATTGATATTGCGCGCGGCAAGTACCAACACTATTATCAGAAGAATCACCGCTGCTCCCACGATCATCCAGGGCGAGATGTAGGTTCCTATCCCGCCTTTTTTTGATGAGTTGCTTTTCATCGCTTCCTCTTCGAAGTTTTTCCTTTAGTTAATCTCCCTGCGTGGTCTCAGCAAGGACAGATTGTCCATTAGCTTAATATCTGGAAGCATAACTCCCCATGGGTAATATGTAAACACCTGCGTAGGGAAGCAAACTGTAAAGTGGGTACAAAATATCCAGTTATAAAGGAGCCCAGGCATATCAGCCCTGTAAACAGAAGGGCGGAATTATCTAATTATGCTGTAATTGTAAATACATAAATCCTTCCACCTCTTTATTGGCACATCCTTTGCCCTATTAAGCTGCAAACAACATTAAGTTGGGTGCAAAAGAAACGGGCACACCATAAGGAGGTAAAAGATGAAAAAGGTATTTGTTGGATTGGCTATTTTGGTTTCGTTGGGTCTGGTTGCTTCTCAGGCCTTGGCCTAGGGTCGCACCTACGGAGGAAGTCTAGGGGCTTTCTCTCAATAGAAAAAAGGCGAGGTTTGGTTATGTGGCACTATGGTGCTTTTCCTCATTATTCCTGGATGGGAAGTTTCTTCTCGGGAGGAATTGTCTCAATGCTTATATGGGTATTGATTATCCTGGCTCTCTTTTACTTGGCCATGAAACTCTTCCGAGCTTTAAACTTGGAGCAACCAAAAAAGAACAGAGATAACTTCGATTCTCTTGAGATTCTCAAGATGCGTTATGCCAGGGGCGAAATCAGTCATGAGGACTACCTAACCATGAAAGAGACTTTGAGGCAGTCGGGATAAGCGGTCATGGCATTAGTTGGGAAGCCGGTTTAGACCGACGTATTAGGAGAAAGTTATGAAGAATTCCGTATTTCCTCTAGCCTTAGTATTTCTCTTGGGGCTCATTCTTTTCCCCACAGAGGTGAAGGCACAGATGGGTCCGAGGATAGCGGAGCAGGGAATGGAATCAGGCTTGCCCGGTTATGATAGGCCTTTTAATTCCCTAGGGGAGCAGGTCTATTACACAGGGGTGAGCCTCAATGGTCCCATTCCCTTTTCCGGAGGCCCAATGTGGCTGCGGATGCACGGTGGAGGATGCGCCTCCTGTCATGGTATCAGCGGCAGAGGAGGCGTGCCCGTGATGATGGGCACGGCAATTCCAGCAGACATCAGCACCCGAGCACTCAAAGAACATCACTACACTGATGCTCTAATCAAAAGGGCTGTTGTCCAGGGCATCGACGAGGATGGGGAACCTTTAAATTGGACCATGCCCCGTTGGCAGATGTCTGAAGCAGATTTGAATGCTTTAATAGATTATTTGAAGACGCTCAAGTGAGCATTATATTTAACAATAGGCTTTTCCCCTGTTTTTCACCTTTAAGGATTAAGGAGGGACAATTATGAAGAAGGGTATAGTATTTGGATTGGCAGTTGTGGTAGCACTCATGCTGGGCCTAGGAAGCTCTTACGCTCAGCCGATGGGACCTGGCATGATGGGTCAAAGAGGGGGTTATGGCCCTGGATATGGTCCCCCGCAGCAAGGAGGCTGGTATTGTCCTCGCGGCGGGGGCTGGGGTATGGGCCCTGGGATGAGGGGAAGAGGAAGGTCTGGATATGGTATGGGCCCCGGGATGACGGGAAGAGGATGGTCTGGTTATGGTATGGGACCTGGCATGATGGGTCCCGGCTATGGATACGGGCCCCAGTATCAACAACCCCAGAAACCCTTGGAAAAGTCAGATGTTGAGACAATGATGAAGAACTACCTGGCGTCCGTAAGGAACCCAAACCTGAAGCTTGGGAAGATTGCAGAGAAGGACAATGGCTTCGAGGTAGATATTGTCACCAAAGACAACTCTCTTGTAGATAAAATTCTTGTCGACAAGAATACAGGATGGATGCGGTCAGCCTACTAGAAGATTGGGCTCCCCAGAAATCTTGGAGTCTCTGGGGAGCCCTTTGCTGCAAAGTACGGTAAGTCGTTGAAACCGTTCCAGTCGTTGAAGTCGTTCAAATCGTAGAAACCGTAAAAATCGTGGAAGTCGTCACAGCGGCTCATGAGGACAGATCATCCGTACAACGAATAACTAATAACGGATAACGATACTGCCTGCTGTCTTTCCCCATGCTCCATGCCCTATGCTCTATGCCTTCTCAAATCCGCAATCCAAAGGACTAAGGTTGCAGGTTTCAGTGTTCAGGTTTCAGCTTTTTCGCTTTAATTTCCTGACACCTGACACCTACACACTCAAATCTTCAATTTCTTTTTTACCGACTCCACCTTGGTCTTCATGCGGTCCTTACCCTTTTTCCTGTAGTCACCCTTGATGGCAAAATACACCCTGTCACAATCCTTGCTCAATTCTTCAAAGCAGTGGGCCACAACAGCCATAACCTGATGCCATTCCCCTTCGATGCTGGTGCCCATGGGTCCGAGCTTGTGCGCAAGTCCACTCTCCTGAATCACCCTCACCACCCGCGCCACGTATGGGCTCACGCTCTCTCCCTTATCCAGGGGAAACATGGAAAAATCAATGAGTAAACTCATGGGTCCTCCCTTTTTTGCCGGCTCGCTATTTGCCAACTGTCTCAAGAAATTTTCTTGGGCGGGTGAAGTCTCTCAACAGCCCAGTCAATTTCTCGAGCGACGGTGGTAATATGTAATAGCCCATTAACCCTACTAAATGTTACCTAAATTATTTCCACAAATTCTATTTCACTGGTTAGATCACTGGAACTTAGGTGCTCAGACCGTATATGTTCCCAGCTTTTTTCTCCCTCTATAACTGCTCCCCGGAGCAACCATTGCCTGGTGTTCTATTCTCCGATGAAACTGGTGGTATAAAGACTGAACAAGGAAAGAAGCTGTGGTCTTGGGGCAATGAGTCCAGCTATCCTGTGGTATCGGTTCCATGCAAACGGAGAAGCTGTTCCTGCCTCCGGCATACAGGGCAGAGTGGTTGAGCTGATTTCAGGTATTCTGGTTGGCTGTGTTGTAAGTGTTGCCAGGCACCTACCGGGACATAGGGCTTGCCACAGCGACTACAGGGAGCCTTTTCTAGATCTACCTTCCAGGAGGACATTTGTACTCGATCAGAAAGTACGCTTGCTTCAATTGCGCCGGTTGGGCAGATGTGAAAGCAGGCCTGGCAGGCGATACACACCTCAGATGTCTTGTCAAAGGGGGTTCCTACACGTCGTTCTGTAGAGCGATAGGTAAAATTAATTGCGTGGATTCCCAGGAACGCACAGGCGCGAACACATCGTCCACATAGAATGCAGAGCTCGTTTCGTGGCCTGAGTTCTGTTTTCTCAACACCATGCTGGGCAGCCAGTTCTCGAATAGCAGGAGCCTCTGGCGCTCGCGCCAGAAGGAATTCCACTGTAACTCGCCTGGCACGCAAAACACTTTCACTATCGGTCAACACCTCTAGCCCACCTGAGGCAGGAAGTGTACAACTGCTATGAAGGCCAGGAGGGCCCCCTTTTACTACTTCCACCAAGCAAAGACGGCAAGCCCCATACCCTCCCAATCCTTCATGATAGCAGAGAGTAGGAATAACAATATCGTTTGCTCTCCCCACCTCCAGAACGGTCTGTCCTTCATGGGCTTTGCAGGTCTTGCCGTTGAGGGTTAGTTCCATAATTGGCTTTCCTTCCCAGTTTGGCTCCTTACCTCAAGTATCCCCCACGGTCAGTTTGACCAATTAACCAATTGACAAATTGACGAATGCCAGGGCTAGACAATCCCTATGGCGTCATATGTACAGACCTCCCGGCAGGAAGCACACTTGATACACAATTCCGCGTTGATAAGATGGGGAAGCTCCTTTTCTCCAGAGATAGCATCAGTGGGGCAGACCTTCAGGCAGGCGCCGCACCCTGTGCATGCTTCTTCATCAATGGTGTAAGTAATGAGCTCGCGGCAGACCCCGGCCGGGCAACGTTTTTCCTCAATATGGGCCAAGTACTCCTGGCGAAAATCTCTAAGTGTCGTTAGAACGGGATTGGGAGCGCTTTTTCCCAGCCCGCAAAGAGAGCCATCTTTTATACCAAGTGCCATTGTTTCCAATTTGTCCAGATCTCTATTTTCACCCTCGCCTGTGGCAATTCGCTCCAGGATCTGCAGCATATGGTCCAGACCTTCCCGACAAGGGGTGCATTTACCGCACGATTCACTGCTGGTAAATCGAAGGAAATACTTAGCGATATCTACCATGCAAGCCCTATCGTCGAGAACCACCATCCCCCCGGATCCCATGATGGAGCCGTGGGCTTCTAAAGTTTCGTAATCAACTGAGAGATCAAAACGATCAGCCGGGATGCATCCACCTGACGGGCCGCCCGTTTGCACTGCTTTCAGGCTACGGCCAGGATGCGGCCCGCCGCCTATCTGCTCGACTATGGTGGCCAATGAAGTTCCCAGCGGTGTCTCCACCAAACCTGTATTGCGAACCGCTCCTACCAAGGAGAAAACCTTGGTGCCCTTGCTCTGCTCAGTCCCGTACTGCCCGTACCAGTGGGCGGATTGCTGAATAATTGCCGGCACATTAGCCCAGGTCTCCACATTGTTGATAACTGTGGGGCAATCATAAAGACCTTGAACCGCGGGATAGGGTGGCCTTGGCCGGGGTTCGGCAATCCGGCCTTCTATAGAGGCAATAAGTGCGGTCTCCTCCCCGGAGACAAATGCGCCGGCACCCTCAACCAAATCCAGATCAAAAGAGAAATTCGCACCCAGAATTTTCTCGCCCAACAGCCCCTGGGCGCGTGCGTCCTCAATGGCGATTTGCAGTCTTCTACTGGCTAGAGGGTATTCCCTGCGCACATATATGACTCCCCGTTGTGCCGACGTTGCAAAAGCCCCGATGAGCATGCCCTCCAAGACGGCATGGGGATCCCCTTCCAAGAGGCTGCGATCCATGTAGGCGCCCGGATCGCCTTCGTCTGCGTTGCAGATCAAGTATTTTCGCTTTTCCGAGGCTTCTTTAGTAAACAACCATTTCTTGCCTGTGGGATATCCGGCACCACCTCGGCCGCGAAGCCCGGAATCGACAATCTCCTGAATAACTCCTGCCGGTGTCATCTCAGCCAGACATTTAGCCAATGCCTGATAGGCTCCCAGACCAAAAGCGTGGAGGATGCTTTCTGGATCAATCTGGCCGCAGTTGCGGCTTGCGATTCGAATTTGTCTTTTGTAAAAAAGGTGGTCAGGAAGTTGGCAAGCTATATCTGCAACCAGGGGCGGCACTGCCGGTAGAGTTTGTATCCTGCCAATCTGCCGATCATCTGGCAACACTCCTTTGCTGCAGCTTTCTATGAGATTCTCCATCCATTCTGGAAAAACCGGGCCGTAAACACACCTGTCACCTCCAGGCAAGCGCACTTCCACCATCGGTTCAACCTGACAGAACCCAAGGCAGCCAGTCTGAAAAACCCTGCAGTTATTTCCCTGCTTGGCTATCTGTTCTTTAGCCTTTTGAAAGACTCTTTCAGCTCCTGCCGCCATACCGCAACTTGCCATACCAACGAGGAAGGTCGGAACGGTGCCTCTGAGTTGCTGCCAGCCCTCTTGCTGCAGTTCATCCAGATCAGTTTTTGACCGGATTTTCATTTTCATCCTCATTCGGCCGGATTAGTCTTCCCAGGCGAATTTGATTCATCCGTCCGTGAATATCTTCATTAACCTGAACCACTGGGGCCAATCCACAGCATCCCAAACACCTCACCTCTTCAAGGGAATAGTTGCCGTCAGGAGATGTGCCTCCGATGGTTAAATGCAGATCTCGCTCTAGTCTCTCTCTAAGCTGCACAGCGCCTCTCACGTGGCATGCAGTTCCATGACACACCTGAAAATGATAGCGTCCAATCGGGGCCAGCCGAAAAGAGCTAAAGAAGGTGGCGACAGAATAAACCTGGCTTAGAGGAATCTCTAACGCGGTGGCAAGTACCTTCATCCCCTCCTCGTCTAAATAGCCCAGCCTTCGTTGCAAGTCGTGTAAAGCCCCCGTTACCATGCCGGGGCGATTTCGCCAGTTCTGAGCGATAGCTTCAATGTCCACAAATCTCTCCTTTTGATCCAGTCCGGAGTGTGTGGTTTGAGGTGCTAGCGACCAACTTTACCTGGTGCCTGGTGGTCACTGGTCCCAGTATAGGCGTGATACTAGTTGTCGCCGGCCACGCTCGTACTCAGCCTCGGTTTCAAATCTGAGTGCTCTGGAGGGGCATGCCGTCACACATGCTGGAGTATCTAACTCTGGACAGTAATCGCACTTAACGATAAACCGATTTTCTGTATCTGACCGAATTACCCCAAAGGGACAGGCCATAGCGCACATGAAGCAACTAATACATCTTTGTTCTCGGTAGTGAACCAGCAAGGTGGACGGATCAACGAAGAGAGCTCCACTTGGACAAGCCCGCACACAGGGGGGGTCCTCACATTGGCGACAATGAATGGGGGTCCTGAATTCATGCCCGGTCTCAACAAATAATCTTCTCTGCGGTTTCGGTTTTTCGTATATGGCCGCAGCGAGAGACTTAGTCTTGGAATGGGCCAAGGCACAGGCCAGTTCGCAACTGTGGCAGCCCAGACACCGATCCGGATATACAAAAATGCGAGGTTGATTTTTCATTAGTCCTCAGATTCCTTTAACCATTCTAGTCGCTTCTTGAATCCAAACCCAGCCCTGCCCTTTTCTTTTCAATGTGACTGTTGATAAGAGCCGCAGCCTTTTCCGGATCAGGCTCCACCGCAAAGGTAGCGCCCACCGCCTTCTCTAGACCTTCGGTGGCCAATTTTACGACATTCTTGCTTCCCAGGATGGGAGGTGCTGGGCCCAGAACTGTCGTGATGCCCGAGGCCACCGCATAGCAGGCAATGGAAACTGCCTTCTCTGAATACCATTCTGGTGCCGAAGCAGCCATTGGCAGATCGGATATATCCTTGTCTAGGGCATTTGCCAAAGCCGCAGCCAAGACCAAGATCCTGACGTTATCCACGCAGCTCCCCATGTGGAGAACAGGGGGTATGCCCAGAGCACCGCAAACCTCCTGCAAACCGGGACCGGCTTCCTTGGCCGCTTCCGGTACCTTTAATCCAGCCTTGGCATGGGCAATTGCAGCGCAACCGGTGTCCACCACAAGAATGTCCTTGGAAATGAGCTCCTTGGTAAGGGTTACATGTCCGTAGTCGTGGCGAATTCTGGGGTTATTGCAGCCAACCACCCCCACAGCACCTCTTATCTTTCCCCCAGTAATGGCATCAATGAGTGGTTGGGGGGTTCCGCCAAGGGCCGAAAGGATTGCCTCAATGCTGAATCCGGACATCATATTTACCGGTTCCACCGGAATATTCATTTTTCCTGGAATTCTCCGCTTAAAATTCTCCACAGCCTCTTTCACCAGTTTTCTTGCCAGTTCCCGAGCATTTCCTGGGGTAAATTCATGGTGCTCCATCTTGGGAAACTGGGCCTTGTCGCTGGTGGAGATCATCTTGGTGTGGTAACATGCGGCTACACTTCCCAAGGCAGGCATTATGCACTGGTAATCTACCAGCATCATCTCTACCGCCCCGGTGATCAAGGCCAATTCCGTCATCAGATGATTCCCCGCTATGGGGATACCCCTCCTCATAAGGACCTCATTGCCGGTGCAGCAAAGACCGGCCAGGTTGATGCCTTTGCAGCCGTTGGTACGAGCCAAGGAAACGATGTCGTCATCTTGAGCCGCCTGAACAATCATTTCTGAGACAATGGGATTATGCCCGTGCAGCACAATATTTACTTGATCTTCTTTCAAGACACCCATATTTACCTGCGATTGAACGGGCTGGGGGATGCCGAAAAGAATGTCAGAAACCTCAGTGGCGATCATGGAGCCGCCCCAGCCGTCGGACAGAGCATTCCTCAATCCATGTAAAAGGATACTCTGCCAGTCGTTGTCCACTCCCATGTGGGTGCGATGCATCATTTCAGAGGTTTCCCGATCGATGCCCCGGGGCATGATTTTAAGTTTCTCCCAAAGAGCCCGCCTCTTCTCTGGTGCCCTGAACGCCATGGTCAGACCCTGCTTCCGGGTGCCAAACTCCTCTTCGAACTCGTTGGCGAGATCCACTGCGATTTCTTGAGCATCTCTTCCATCTACTCGCACCCCAAACTCGGTGGCAAGCAGGCGCAGCTTCTCCTCACTGCGAATCTCATAGCCGGGTGCCTTACCCTCCCCCACCTGGCGCAGAACCTCCACCAAATCCCTGCCGTGATCAGAATGTGCGGCCGCGCCGGCTGCTATCATCCTGCCAAAATTACGAGCTACTATAATGTCTGTATCCGCGCCGCACACACCCTGTTGGGGACCTTCGCCAAAAGGATCTATCCGGCAAGGGCCCATGATACAATTGCGGCAACTCAACCCCAACTCACAAAAGCCACAATGGGGCTGCTGAGCCTCATAACGATCCCAGACCGTTTCTACCTGGTCGCGGTCCGCTTTGCGCAGCATCAGTTGACCGTCCTCGGTTATGGTCCGTTTTTGCAGTTCTTCCCGTTTCAACATAGCTCCCCTCCTTCCTGGAGATGTGTCTTCAGTCTCTGTTTGGTTAGCAGTCTTCCAGAGAACATGGGAATTTAGAGATCCGCAATTTCAGCCTTAAAATGACGTAGCAGTTGTATGCCTTCTATTTCCGCAGCGGTTATATCTTGTAGGCCAAGCGTCGCTGTCAGCGCCACTTGGTGGGTTTTTTCTGAGAGGACTTCGTTTAGATCCTTGAATACTAAAGCCCCCGCCTTGCATGCCTCAACGCAGGCCGGAATTTTTCCCTGTGCTTGTCGCTCTAAACAATTATCACATTTATGCGCCAAAGGTTTTGCAGGTTCTAGCAAAGGATCATCGTGAAAGCGGATTACACCGAAAGGACAAGCCATGGCACAGGAAGCACAGCGAATGCAACGCTGAGCTTCTATCATTACTGTCCCGGTTTTGGGATCACGGTGAATAGCACCGGGCAAACAGGCTGACTGGCATGGAGCAGGCTCACAGTGACGACAGCGATTGGGGAAGGGTTCACCGTGAAGGCCAACTCCGATGTGTATGCGGGGCAAGGGTGGTCTTTCTTCAAATATGGCCTCCATAAGTTTCCCCGACTGGGAATGGGCAACAGCGCATGCTAACTCACATTGTCGGCACCCTACGCACCGTTCCGGCCGAACAAAGACTACTCTCATAACTCCCCCCTTTTTGTCATAAAACAAAAAGACAAGTATGATTTACCTCAAAGGGCTTATCCAGAGAAGAAAATACTTAACATTTCCACTTCAGCAGGCGAGATCTGGAGATTCTGTTCGAGTTGGATGCACGAGACGACGAGGGTTTTACTGGCTTCAGGTTACGAGATGGGGGCGAAAGTTGCAAGGGAAAAATCCAGCTTAAAAATCGGCCCTATTGAGTAATGATGGAAGTATCACCAGGGAAGCGCTAAAATAGCCCACGGAAGTTAAACTTCAGAAACATGTTTCTTGCCTAGAGGAATAATGAGACCATTGCCTTTCAGGTTAGCAAGAAAAGGGAAGTTCGGACAATGCTGCGATTTGCTTTTGATTTTGCTCCTCCTGATGCAAAGCGGTTGCGCTTGGATGTACTTCCCCAGCGGAGGCGAGCCGCCGCCAGAGCCGGTCCGCTATGCCCTGGCCGAATGGCCCTTCGAGGAGTACTGGACTGGAGTGGTTTTCAATGGAGCCAAGATTGGTTTCACCCATCTATCCCTCGGACCCGCGGAAGACAGCGAAGGGCAGTTTGATATAAGATCCGAGGCGGTGCTTCACTTTCGTTTCCTCATGTTTGACAAAAAGGTTAATTTCAGATGTTTCGACAGAGTGGCTGATGATCTCACTCTCAGACATTTTGTCTATGACTACGATTTGGATGGTAACAAATTAAAGCTGATTGGCAGCCTCACCAATGGCACCCTTGAGGTTGAGATCAAATCAAGAGGTGAGACCAGAACAGAGACGGTAGTCGTTGAGGGTAAACTTTATCCGGCAAGTGTTATAGGGCTTTATCCTGTATTGCACGGGATGGATCTCGGCCGCAAATACCAGTACCTCGTCTATTACGGGGAGACCCAGAGCTTGAGCAAAGTAACCCAACAGATCCTCGCCTTTGAAGAAAGCGATCTCTTCACCGGTAAAGCCTTCAAGACGAAAACCGAACTCCTTGGACAAAATGTGACCACCTGGATTGACCTCCAAGGCCAACCGCAACTCGAAATATCTCACGGTGGATATTTTATCTCGGGGTTGGAAACTGAGAAGGAGGCCAAGAAATACCTGGCCGAGGCCATGATAAATAAGGAAGATATACTCTTGGCTTACAGCTTGATAAAAACTGAGAACCAAATCCCTCAGCCCGGGGAGGTCACCACTATGGAGGTGGCTCTATCTGGGATTGACCGGGAGTTTCACCTCCCCTCGGATGGCAGGCAGCAGTGCGACAGGCGAGACAAAGAAATAATCTGCAGGATCAGCACACCGGAACTGGACCAGGTCAGCCAGACCGGCAGGGAACATCCACCGGTTGATCAGCGCTATCTTTTGCCCTCCCAGACAGTTACGAGCCAAAACGAGCTGATTCAGCAAACGGCGGCTGAAATTACGGCCAAGGAGAAAGATCCTCTGGGGAAAATTCGACTGCTCATGGAATGGCTGAGGCAGAATATCGAGCAGGAACCTGTGGATGTATTCAATGCTTTGGATGTGCTTTCCCGCAAAAAAGCTGAATGTCAGGGCCATACTTACCTTTTCGCAGCCTTTGCTCGCTCCTTGAAAATCCCCACTCGGGTGGTTAACGGCGTTGTCTATGCCGAAGACTATGGCGGATTTCTCTACCACACCTGGGCGGAGTGTCTCCTCAACGGCCGCTGGATTGCAGTGGATCCGACTCTTGGGCAGCTCCCCGCCGATGGAACCCACATTAAGCTAGTTGAAGGGGAGACCTCTCTTGACTTGATGCCCCTGGCCAATTTGGTGGGGCGGCTGCAGGTGCAGATTATCTCCGTGACAAGTTTTTAACAGCTGATTTGCGCTGGTTCTAAGGAGAGAGTGGACTCGAACGTTTAGATATTATCTTCTAAGTATTTTATTAATCCCTCCACCTGCTCCTTGCTCAGTTTTTTCGAGAAACAAAAAAGCGGCATGCATTCCCCTTCTGCACCATCGTCAAAGCAGTCTCCTATGCTAAACATGTAAGAGTCGCCCTCCTTGTCCAATACCAAGAACCCATCTTTTTGTAAGGTCTCGCCGAATTTATACATATCTTTGCCTCCTACCTTTGACCACTAGATAATGCAAGTAAGTCACGGCCAAACAATAAGGTTGGTCGTCTTCATTGGAGTGCTGGAGTAGTAGAGTGCTGGAGCAGTAGAGTGTGAGATATCATCACTAGTTGGCGCAGAAAGATTCACCCTCAAGGTTAGGTTACGGAAAGGAGAAAAAAGTTTCAAGACAATTCTGAACCAAACTCCCGCTACTTCCTGTGCGCCCTGAGCCGCAGTGGTAATGAAACAACCCCCAGTTCCACCTCCTCCCCCACCACCGGAGATGAGGCTGAATTGGAGCTGGGCAGAACTTTAGGTCTGGGTCAAGGTGATTTTAGTTCTGAGAGGAAAGTGTGGAAAGCTTTGGAAGAAAAGTATACCACTTTTGTTTCAGGTCCAATGGATATTTCATCCGCGTCTGTTAGCCGGTATTCCTCGTGGGGAGTTATCTTGGTGCCATTCAAAAATGTACCATTGCTAGAGCCGATATCGATGAGGCTGCATCTTTTCTCTCTATGGTTCAAGAGTAAATAAGCATGTCTTCTTGACACCATTTTGTTGTAGACCACGATGTCATTATCGGGAGAGCGTCCAATGGTAATCATATTAGGCTCGGCAATGTCTTTTCTCTTGGCAATCTCTATAACCCTGGCATTTAGTACTGCAGTTCTTACCGTGCCATTCTGTAATTCTTGCAGCACCTGTTCATCTTCCACTACATCGGTTAGAAACTGAAACATTACATTCTTGTCTAAAAATCTCTCCGATTTTTCGACGAGAAAACCGTTGGGGAAAGCGGCAAGAAACTCAGACCATGATAAATCTTCAAAAGTAGCCAGATAGTAGGCAAATCTCTTATATCTCGTCTTTCCTGCCACCTCCGCTACTACCACCGGTTCAAATTGTTTTAGATTCTTAACAAATTCTATACCTATACCCTCGCTGTCTTCTTCAATCCTGGTAATGATCGCGGACCCCTGTAAACCGACGATCTTATCTTGACCGGTGAAATCGGGGGGGAGGAAAAAAGTGAAGACTGCAGGGTCACCGGCCTGGAGAGAGCGCCAGTGTCTGGTCCGAATGAAGGCCCCCTTTTGGCTCAGATTGGCAGTCTTTCCGTCCAGGGTTAAATCAATCCCCTGCTTAAGAAATTTCACCTGAAAGATCTGTCGTATCCTGGGGCTTTTTCGTTGATCAAAGGGTCGCATAGCAGCCAGAGAGGTCTTAGAGGGCTAGCAAATATTCCTGTCGCAGTTCCTCCAGAAACATCACCGCAACTTGTTTGTCCTTGTCATTTATCCTCTTGATTACCCCTGAAACCTTGATAGCAATCTCATCGTTGTTTTTTGAACCATTCGGTCGCGAGTATATTTCCAGCTTCACTTGCTGGTTTACGGCAAAATTAGACCAGTTATCCGGCATTATTAAGGCACCGACACCGCTTACATTTATTATCATACCCTGGATTCTGGTCCCTTTCTTGTCGATTATGACTACAGCTCTAAAAGGTTTTCGCAGCCGGATGTATTTTCTCTTCTCATTTAGGTACAGACCGCACTTCTTACAGATCTCCTTCGCTTCATCTATTTCTGACGAGCTGAGCAAGTGGGGGATCAAATAAGCTCTATCCACCAAAGAGGTGTTCGGGCACTCGTCCTCTGCATAAAAGGGACACCTTTCCCAAGGTGCATCATCCATGTATCTACCTCAACTGGAGGCGCGCTTGCCCCAGCCTCCATCCTCGCCCATCATTAAAGGCTGGGGTCCACAACTTTCTGAGTGACTCATTCCATGCCGCGGTAATTAGGAGTACGCTGCAGTCCTGGCATAGTGTAGTAACCTGGATTTCCTCGGTAAAGTGTGAGATGGGGTGAACTTTCCTGATAGGCTTGCAGCTTCTCACACGAATCTGCACATTCATTCTTACTCTTTTTGAGTCTCTCGCAAGTTACGCATGGGCTCCTTTCCTCTTCAACCATGGGATACCTCCTATCTCCTGGCTGTCACCTGTAAAGGACTCATGCAACAGGCTCGAATACTCAATACACAAGGATCGTGCCAATCTTGCATATTTTAAAAAGCAATGTTATTTCCTATAATTAGCAGTAATTATCTATAAATGGCGCTATATCGTATTGTGAAAGAAAGGTAACAAAAATGGAAAGAAACTACCACTTTGAAAATGCTGCAGCGGGCCCGGCGGGACGGATTTAGCTTCGGGAAAGGCAATAGGGCTCCGGCTGACCAGCTTGGCTGCATTATATCTCCCTACTTCCCACTCCCTCCGGTTTCCTTGTAAAAATCTACCAAACGATTTCTCCTGGTATTGAGAATATAGTGAAAGGGATTGACATATTTTGTCTTAACCTTGAGGGAGTAATGAAGATGGGTGCCCACAGATCGGCCGGTGTTGCCCATAAGCCCTATTATGTCCCCTCGCTTTACCTTCTGCCCCCGTTCAACACTGAGTGCGGAGAGATGGCCGTAGGTGGTGGTTATTCCTCTGCCGTGGTTGATCCGAATATATTTGCCCAGATATCTATGGTGGCCCCTTCTGTAAACGACACCATCAGCAGGTGCAATAATGGGGGTGCCCTTGTTACTGCATATGTCCAGGCCGTTATGAAACTCCTTTGCTCCGGTAAAAGGGCTGCGCCGCCAGCCAAAACCGGAAGAGAACCAATATGAATCAGCCCTCACCGGCACTATACTGGGCGTGCTATCCAGCGCCTGTCTTCGGTCCCACATGGCCTCTACCAGTTCTCGGAAATCTGCCTGCAGGGCTTTAGCCCGGTCTACTATTTCAGTAGCCTGCTCTCTTTCAGTTAGCTCTAGTCTTCTGAAGGTTATGGCATCGTTGAGTGCTACGGTAGAAAGATCTGTCGAGGGCTCACCTCCTTGTCCTAGGCTGCTCTCCTCCTTATTATCGCCATCTACACCCAAAAATCCGCGGATTACGCTTTCATCTTTCTGGAGCTGGTGCATTGTATCCCGCAAGGTATCGAGATCTTTCACCTCGTGCTGTAGATTTGCATTTTGCCGCCGTAATTCGCTGGTATTATGATAAAGGCGGTGTCCCCAATACCCTCCGATAAGCAGTAGCAGCAATGAAAATACCAGCAGACCTATGCTAATATACAAATAGACTTGAGGGACGGAGAAGGTTCGAGGACCGATGTTACCTGAAGGCATCCACATCACTGTAAATGATTTCTTCTTCATTTTAACACCTGAACTTTGGAAATTGGTGGCGGTCTTTCGGCACTGAGTTGCCCTTGCCACCTTGTCTGCCTACTTACCTGTGCCATTTTTTCTTTGATGTATTTAAAACCATACCCCAGTCTTTCCATAGCCCTGGGCTACCATGGTGGTACGGCAATGGCCGAATGTAGCTGCTGAGCCGCAAAAACAAGGTCAGTAAAAGCAACAAACCTGGATTCGGAATCAGAGAATGCCCAGCTCAGGCAAGTAGCAAGTGCAACTGATGTGCCAGGATTTCTTCTCTAGCACACTCAAACTCCGAGGGCAATCGAATCTTGCAGCACGAACAGCTGAGTTCGGCCGTTAGATTCCCAAAGAGGAGGACCTATGACACTTATAATGATTCGCAAGACTCTAGCTTGGTGTGCAGTAATAAATGTTGGGTTGCTGCTATGGTGGTTCTTGTTCTTAAGTCTGGCTCATGATTGGACATATCGCTTTCACACGAAATGGTTCAGGTTATCTCTTGAGCAATTCGATACAATTCACTATAAATGCATGGCCCTTTTTAAAATAAGCATATTGGTATTCAACCTGGTGCCCTATTTCGCCTTGCGCATTGTCGGTTGAATGTGGCCGTGAGGTGCATTCAAGAGAGGGCTCATGAAACAGTCTCTAAAGCGGCGGCTCCTCGCCGAACTGCTAAGCCTCGGGATGTTCACTATCATCTTCCTGGTTGTCTTTCCAAAGAGGTCTATCTACATTGACGGTCTGCTGGCCACGATTGCCCTCTGTCTGATTCTATGGAATGCTCGATTCACTAGGACCTGCGTCTGGGGACAGTTTCCCTTAAGGGACGATCTTCGGACTCGAGTAAGACGATCCTATACTCTAGCTGGCACCTTCACGCTTCTCGTAGTCCTTGCCTTCGCAGCTATAGCATTTACTCTTGGTTACAGAGAATTAGGCTGGGAAGGAGGTTGGGCGCGATTGTCGAACTCGCATCTTCCCATGGCTTTCCTGCTCTACCTTCCATGGGCTCTGCTGCAGCAATTCCTTTTCCAGTTCTACCTTCTTGGGCGATTTCTCTCTCTTTTGCCGGCCTCTGTCGCTGTAGTCGCCACAGGGACGGTATATTCTTTAGTCCACCTTCCTGAAGTCACCGTAGCTCTGGCCAGCGCTCCCGCAGGAATCTTCTGGACTTTTCTCTACCGTCGGGATCGACTTCTGCTTCCTCTCGGCCTCTCGCACGCATTAATCGCTTCCACCTTTTATTACTGGGTTTATGGCCGCGATCTTTTCATGATCTGGAAAGGACTTCTTCAGTGACGCCCTTATTTGGCCGGATATTGTCCGTAATGAGTGTTCAGCTCTCAATTGGCCTCGAAAACTACATGCACCGTCTCTTCGAAAGTGATCCCACCGACCTCGATCGGCGTCCGGGCTGCAGCGGCCATAGCCTCCATCCTCAATAGGGGAGCGGGGCCCCGCGGCGTATAGCTAAGTTTTACAATTCTCTTGATTGTAAGTCCGGCTGCTTTCGCTAGATCTGTTGCTATATCTTTGGCTTGATTCACCGCCTGAACCGCAGCTTCTTTCCTCAATTTTTCTTCACCGTCAGTACTGAATGTGAGGCTCCCGATTCGACTCACGCCTGCCTTTGCTGCCTCATCTATAAAAGTCCCGACCTGGTCGATCTCTTTTGTCTCTACTATGACGGTATTCATCACCCGGTAGCCTTTGGGTTGAAATCTGTGGTCTTTATCGTATACGGGCGTCAGAGTAAAACCCGAGGTCTTTATTTTGATTTTTTTCCCCCCAATATCTTTCAGAGCATTCAACAGCTTGTCAGTTTGCCTGGCATTTCCCCGCACCGCCTGCTGAGCTTTTGTACTGTTGGTCTCTACCGAGAAGGTCACCGTGGCGACGTTAGGCATGGCCATGACTGCTGCCTTCCCAACTACCTCAATCGTTGATCCTTCCGGTTCTTCTTTTGCATAACTCAACTGAGCAAGGATCAAGGAAAGGCAGAAAACCAAGGGGAGGAAACTTAATTTTCTGTTCATTGAGAGTCTCCTTACGAGATTAATCTGCGGCAGTCTAACAACTCCCGAAGACCCCGGGTTGAGGTTGTCAGACCCCCTACTTAAGGTGATTATAGTAGATTCTTATTCTGTAAGTTAAATATGTCCACACAACTCCTTACTATCAAAATAGCTGCGAGAGTAAAAGCAAAACTATGTCTTTTTCTTAACTGTCGGTCGTAGCCTGAAGGACTTGAAGCCTTGCTTAGTGGATCCTTTCAGGAGATTCTGTTAGTGAAAATCTGTTCCCATCAAATAAGGGTCCATAAATCAGTCTGCTTTCGGAGTAATTGCTCTCCCTGCCAATTCCATAGACGTGTTCCTGGCCGTAACGCCCTCGGAGGGTGACTAGACCGAGGTCATCTGTGGGCAGTGACTCTCCGACAAGCTCAGCTGTTTGAGAACACATGACAATCTCACTCATTAGTTGCTTGTTTGCCATGCTGGACAAGCGGAAAGCAGAATTAGTACTATCACCCACCAAGGTCAGGTCGGTGACCCTCCAACCGTAGTGGGACATGGTGACCTTACCCGTGGTGATACCCCATCCCAGCCGTAATGATTCGACCGCAGGGTTTACCCCGGACAGTTTAGCCCTTATCTGCGCCACGGTCTGAGCCTGTTCCACTGCGGTCAAGCAAGCCGCTACCGCCTGCTCTTTGGATAGGTACCGTCCATGTTCCCAGAAAGCGTAAACTTCATCTCCAGTGTAATCTTTAACCGTACCTTTATGATCGTTTACGATAGCACAGAAGGTCTGGATTATCTCCTTCATTAACTCGTATACTCGGTAAGACTCCTCCATCTGGGAAATGCTGCAGAAACCTCTGACATCGGCAACCACATTAGTTACTATGACCTCCCTGGGTCTGACCAGAGTTTGGCTGGACTCCATCTCCTCATTTTCGACCACCTGCCGATACGGGCATCTCAGGTGGATTTGAGTCTGGCCCAGACCTACCACATCACCATCTTCAAGGGGCTTTGTAGACCCTGCTGCCAAACGAACATTATTCACCCAGGTACCATTTTTGCTGAGGTCTCTGAGTACCGGCTTAGCGCCGGTCAAGCTAATTTCCACATGATCCCTCGACACAGCAGGATGCTTCAAGATGATTCGCCTGGTGTCATCGATACCCATACAGGTCCGTCCTATAAAGACCCGGTCAACTATATCAAGGCGACGGCTCTTATTATTTTCATCGATCCATTCTAGATATGGACTTGACATGTCTTGGATCCTCCCTCCACGCTCTGGAAAAAAACAGTTAGATGCATTCTGATTGTCCATAGTGCAGCCGCCATGCCAAACAGATGGCAATATTTGCGAGCCAATTATAAGCAACTGATATAATAGACATTTTAATGCCATTAATCCGTAGGGCCCAGGTTGGAAGGGAGAATCTATTATGAAAAAATTGCTAAGTGAGTTGGCATATTTTTAGAGCGTTCCCGAAAACATCTGATATTTTAGAGTCTTATATGAGACAACTAAGTTGACAGTAAAGTGCACCATACAACGGATCAATCATTTTTCTTATCTCTCTCTTGGGACACTCGTCTAACTCAGAGGTGAGACCTGCTTCGGGTAATGGCATGTTTGCATCCGGATATCAACAGAGGAAGATTCAAGCCACTTCTTCGGAGTTCCCACCTGAGAGTAATTCCGCGGACTTGATGAGTATCTTAGCCCGGATGTTTCATGAATTGCTGTCGCGAGACGGTGAAGGATGGGCTAGGCTTATCGCCCCTTGACTAACCGAGAGAGAATGACGGGAATGGGCATATGACTGATAAGCCGGTTGAGGAAGATAACTGCTGCCGAGAGAAAAATTATCCCAAGGTCCCGAAATGTACCAAAAAGGACCGAGCTTATTATTTCTCGCCAGCCGCTATGGCCAAGGCTAGAATTCAACTCCAGGGGCCACCAGAAGGATACCGGAGAGGGTGTCAGAATAGCGTCCGCCACCACATGGGAGAAAACCAGGAGAAAGCAGAGCACTGGACTTATCTTTGGGATTTTAGACCAGCATCTCCAACCATTAGAGACAATAAAGGCCATAACCAGGGCAAATAAAAGACTGTGAGTCGGACCGCGATGAAAAAAATTGCCGTTACCGTGAACAACTAGTCCAATTAAGACGTCTATGTCGGGCAGGTTGGTGAGGACGACGACGCAACCGAGAATGCTCCAGAAGTGGCCGCTTTCATTGGATTTCTCGTAAAGGTCATGGATGGCCAGACCAACTGCCGTATGTCCCAGGGGCAAGGGCATGAGGGAAAACCTTATGGTTTTAGATTTTAGAGTGCAGATTTTAGATTTTAGATTTTGGATCGGGGGTTGGGGATTGCGGATCTAACCCGATAACCGTTATCTAAAATTCGCAAAAGAGCTTGCCTCCCCAGTAACAATAACCGTGCCACTGCCCATTTTTTTAGTAAATGACTTTTGATTACAACTACATAGACTATCAACAGATCGGGAATGCAAGAAGGATTTCTGAGAATTTACGGCGTGTAAATGGGAAAAGAAGTGCTACTTATGGAGGTTTTTTTGCAGCCGGCAACCCATTATTTAACCGGGCAGCAAGACTGGCATATGTTACACTTGATACACACTGGCGGTTGTGGATTGAAGATTTTTGATTGCGGACTGTAGATGGATAATCTTATGTGATCTAAGTCTTCCTCTGTAATATTCGAAATCCGCAATCCCAAATCCGCAGTCGGAGGTAGAATATGGCAACCATAAATCTTAGGAACATCCCAGATGAACTGCACCGGAAAGCAAAGGCCAGAGCAGCAATGGAAGGAGTCTCGTTGAAACAACTATTACTCAGGCTCTTGGAAGAGTACCTCGAAGGAGTTTGTTAATTAGTGTCCATCCGGAAACCATGTTTGTGCTTGTCATTCTGAGGAGTCCCGCTAATTGCGGCACGACGAAGAATCTCATGGTTAGCGCGGCCGCAGGCATTCTTCGCGGAGTTTACCCTGAGTTAACCGAAGGGCTCAGAATGACCTTAGGAAGTTTCCGGATGGGCGCTAATTAGACTGATTATCTCACGACTTGTCGCCGGACCGCAGCTCTATTTGCCGAGCATTTCTTCTTTTAAACTTTCTTGAGCGGGTTTATCACCTAGCCATATACCGAACAAGGCCTGTTTGAAAGCAACTCCCTCTATGCGGCATTTGAACTCGCCATTCTTGTAAACCTCTAAGCCCTTACCGGGTAGATAGATTAACTCAAAAATAGCATTTTTTTCTATTTTCTCTTTAAATACAGAGATGAACTCTTCTATCTGGCTCTTGATGGGTTCCGTGTTACCCTTCGTGGCATTTTCAAAACCTTTCCTCGTTCCATTCTCCATTTTCTCACTGTTAATCAAGGAAGAGATAATATGTAGGCTGATGGCCATTGGCTCATCGCCTTCTATGATCTCCTTCGGATTGTTGCTCTTGCTCTGAAGATAGAGGCCGCCCACATAGAGATCCAGAAAGAACTTGCTGCGCACACCCGCACCGTTTAAAATGAGCTTGCCCTTGGCAACCTCAAGATGCTCGGGTATGTTGACCCCCTCGATCTCTCTGGCGTTACTTACTGGACTCATGATCACGAGGGTCAATACCAGCGGGATTACATATTTTCGCAACATCTTACTCTCCCTTTACAGCTTCTTGGGGAAAATCTGGTGTTCTTTCGGATCAAAACTCGTACTTGAATAAACTCAAAAATACGCCTCCAGATGGCGTAGGTATATAGCCCATCTCCAATGCGGTGGATTTATATCCCACCCCGATAGTTGGAAACACTGCAGGTGCGATTCCTTTGATGTCTATGGCCGCGTTGTTCCCATAACCATAGAGAATCCCTAGATACACATTTCCCTGGTAAAAAACATTGCCATTTTCGGAGATAGGGTATTTATTTGTGCTGAATCTCTTACCACCAAAGTATGTCGTGTCGTCCCAAGTGTTCACATATCTAGACACCACATAATTATCATATGAGAAGACGACCATTCGGAGATCCTCATTGGGATTGTCTGATTGGTCAACATGCTTGGCAAATACGCCGATCATAAATGACATCTCACGAGACTTGGACTTGGCGGAAGAGTCCGCCATATTATCCTGGGAAAGGGGAAGGATTCTATCATTTCCGTCCGCGTCGTCCGCTTGGTCCCCTTGTCTTGCGTACAAGCCAACCTCTGGTGACGGGTTTTTAGAGGCAGGCTCATCAGGAGAATGAGCTGCTGCCGATATCGGCAGGAGGAAGAATCCCACGATCATGAAATAGCCTACAAGTCTCGTCAACTTTCCCCCCGAGAGGTTTAAAGAATTGACGAACCTCGCTCCCTTGGAAGCACCCTTGAGCGCTAGCCCTGTCTAGTAACCCCCAATTCCGAGGCAGGTTATCACAAACTGGGTAAAGTCTGAAAGCACAAATAGTGCCATGATCAAGGATCTAGACAGCGGTTACGGAATTCTTACCGCGTTCTTTACTGCGGTATAGGGAGGCATCAGCCATCTGGAGTAGCTCCCTCATGTTTCCTGCGTCTTGTGGATAAGTAGTAATACCGCTGCCAGCCGTTATTCTGATGGCCACCCCTTCAGATCGGAGGTGGATGAACTGGGGTAGGTTACTTTTCATGGGGCTCGCGCCATATTTCCAGAATGGTTAGATCGTCAGCGGCCTCGGCATCTTCTCGCCAAGCCCTGATCTCTTCCAAGAGCTTGATTCCCCACGGTGGACCCTTGCTGGTGTTGACGTATTCGGCTAGTCGGTGGCTGCCGAAAAACTCACCTCTGCTATTCCTCGCTTCCGTGACCCCGTCGGTTATGAACAAAATTGACTGCCCACGTTCTAGCTTGATCTCCCTGGTGTCATAATGAGGCTCAGGCATGACCCCCAGAGGTATTCCCCTCAACTCCGGGAGCTTACCCAGTCCCTTCCCCACAAACCACAGAGGAAATAGATGCCCGCCCCGGACCAGTCGCATTCTCCCGGTTGCTGGCCAATATCTTCCCATGACAATGGTGGCGAAAAAACCTTCTTTGGCCAGGAGTGAGTACATGGCACTGTTTGCCCTCTCGACAACCTCATCAATCTTTTTGTCCACTGCAGCCTCGTTCCTGATCCTCGCCCACAAGGCTACCATGATCAAGGCCGCGGCAAGGCCTTTGCCACAGACATCAGCCACGTAGATCAGCCAACTGCCATCGGCCATCTGGATGAAATCGTATAGATCACCGCCAACAAAGGCAGCCGGCAGCGATACCGCCCAGGCGTTGCTGTCCCTTGCCATCTTAGGGCATTGTGGACGAAACTGCCCTTGAATTTGCGATGCCGCCTCTAGTTCAATCTGCAGTTTCTGTTGCTGGAGTTGTCCCTCCAGAAGCCGAGATCTTATGATGGCCACCCCCGCCAACTGGGCAAAGCTGTCTAAAATCTCTTCATCTTCCTTGTCGAAACAGGATCTGTCTTTCGAGTTTAGAACCTCAATAACCCCCAGAAGTTCCTCACCGTAGACAATAGGAACGCAAAGGAGGGTTCTGGTGTGAAAACCGGTGTAATGGTCAGCCCCCTTGAAGAACCTTTTGTCTCGCTGCACATCTCGGATGATGACAGGCTGACGGTTTGCTGCAACCCAGCCGGCGAGGCCTTCGCCCATCTTCAATTCTACGTTACTTTTGAGGATCTGTTCAGTTCCCTTCCCCAGAGCTTCATTCTTCGCTAGGGCAAACTCGAGAACATCACCTAGTGGATCATAGAGCAAGATCGACGATGCTTCCGCACCGGTAACTTCCTGGGCCAAGTCCAGAAGCTGGGGCAGCAAATCATTCAAAGACTCTGTATGTGCCAAAGACTGGCTTGCTTGAACAAGATTCTTCAGTCGCTTGGCAAGATTGATTTCGCCGGTAATATATCCTTCCATATGGTAGAAAAATCCTTTCGAGAAATAGGCAGTCCGGATTGAAAGTCTATGGTGCATCTGGATTAATAATTAAATCTAAAGCCCGGTTGCCGGATGAACGCCAAGCTAAAAACCATATCTTTGCATCTTCTTGGTCAATCCATAGCGGCTCAGTCCTAATTCCCCGGCCACTCTCGTCCTGTTCCCCCCGTGTTTTTCGAGCGCTTGGGTCAGCACAGATTTTTCCAGGGCTGCAACCATCTCTTTGAGGGTTACCTTCATTTCGACCTCGGGAATAACGGTAGTAGATTTTTTTACTATTTTTTCCGAAAGATGTGAGGGCTCAATTAAACTCACATCCTGGGCCAACGCCACTGCCCTTTCAATCTCATTTTCCAACTCTCTCACGTTGCCAGGAAAGGGATAGGCTTCAAGGCAGTGCAGCGCTTCAGGACTCAAACTCTTAGAAGGTCTGTCGATTTTTTGGCTGTATTTTTTGGCGAAGTGGTCGGCGAGAAGACGAATGTCACCAGTCCTCTCGCGCAGAGGTGGAACTCTGACGGTGAAAACATTTAGGCGGTATAGGAGATCCTCTCTGAACTTACCCTTGGCCACTTCCTCTGGTAAATTCCTGTTAGTCGCCGAGATAACTCTGGTATCAACCGTCTTCTCATAATCAGCTCCCAACGGTCTTATCTCACCATTTTGTAGAACTCGCAAGAGACTGGTTTGCATAACCGGTGACATTTCTCCCACTTCATCTAGAAAGATGGTGCCGCCGTCGGCAATTTCGAAAAGTCCCCTCTTGTCTGCCACGGCACCGGTGAAGGAGCCTTTTTTGTGACCAAAAAGTTCACTGGTAAGCAAAGTCTCTGGAATTCCTCCGCAGTTTTGCGAGACAAAGGCTCTGCTCTTTCTGGGACTCTTATAGTGAATACCTCGGGCAATGAGCTCTTTTCCCGTTCCTGTTTCTCCCTCTATCAAGATGGTTATGTCCAAATCTATTACTTTTTCACACAGTTGGAACAACTCAACCATAACCTTACTATTGCCGATTATCTCCTCAAAACTGAAACGTTTCTCAATCGCTCGCCTAAGAAGAAGGTTTTCTTCTGTTGTGTGCCTGAGTAGTTTGTCTTTCTCCTTGTAGACATCCTGCATTTCCTTGTATGGTTCGCTCAGTTCTCCATACATCCGGGCATTGTCAAGGGCCATGGCTATTATGGGCGTCAGTGTTGTGACAAAAGTCAGGTCTTCCTGGTTGAAGATTCCTCTCTTTTTATTAATAACCTCGAGAACACCAATTGTCCTTTCCTTCTTCTGCAATGGTGCAGCTATCATTGAAGTCGTCTTAAAACCGGTGGAAAGGTCAATATCCTTGTAATGGCGAGGATCCTGGTCAATGTTGGAGATTAACTCGGCCTTTCCACTTTTGAGCACACTACCCGCAATGCCTTTGTCCGCAGGGAAGCGCATCTCTTTCAACTTAGTTACCAGGCCATTGGGATCACTCTCTGCCCAACAAAAAACAAATTCATTTCGTGGACCGTCATGCAAAATTACCGAGACCCCTTCCGCCTCCATAACTTCTTTCATTTGCTTGATTATATGCAAAATCAGATCGTCTATATTCAGATATTGATATAGCGACTGACTTATGTCCCAAAGTGTTCTCATCACAGCAGGTTTAGAACCTAGTGGAATATCGCTCTCCTTTCTTGCTTTCTTCTTTTCTGTCATGGTAGACACCTCAGGGACACAAGTGAAGCAATGGAGTGTTGGAGTAGCGGAGTAATGGAGTGATGGTAAATACCAGTCGAGTTGAATTTCAGTTTTTGCCTTTTTCCAATACTCCAGTACTCCAAAATAGTTCTTTATATTTGCCGGCAAGGGTATTGCATGCTGGAGCCAACCCACCTAACTGCAGACTCTCTTCTTTATCTAAACCACCATGGCTATACCGTATAGACTTCCTAGATGTGCTCCTTGATCCAGGAGGTGAATGAGGAACCAGGGCCACAGATTGCTCATTTTCATCTTCTCTGCTTCCCTGTTCTTTCCAGATATCCAGCCAATGAACTCCGAACGTTTCACCTGGATTCTGCCAGGGCCGTACAGCTTTATTTCGACTCTACATCGCAAGAAATCTATAGCAAAGTGCAGGGCCAAAACCAAGATGGCCCCCCTTAGCCAGAGTTTACCCAACAGGAGGAGAAAAAGGCCGGCAAAGAGTCCATGAACCATACTATGGCAGCTGATTGCTAGAAGTTGATCCGACAACCCTCGGCTGCGCTTTAGAAGAGCAAGTCTGTAAGAGGTAAAAACCGTGTCCCCCAGCAAATGGGACACTAGCAAGAGGAAGAAGATGCTTGCTGTCATACTCCTGGCCATAGTGCAGAAGGGGGATCCACTTCTGCTGAATGAGCTGAGCCTCAAGTTCCCTACAACCGACTCGCCAAAGGATAAATGCTGCCGCGAGGGTGATCAGGAATAGCACTGATGGAGAGTTTATTCGGATTAGATCTGCTCCGGACTTCACCCGGCTACTTCAGTGTTTTGGTGAATTCCTCCACCTTCTTCTCAAGGCCACTGACCACAACTCTGATCTTATTCAAGACTCCTACTGCCGCCTGGTGGTCCACTGAGGCCGGGTCAATTCCGCTTATGGCTTCTCCAATCTCTGTAACCGCCTCACTGAGAAGGCTATTCAGTTGCTCGGCGGCTTCCAGCTGTTTCTGGATTAAAATAATATCCTGAACAGTGAGTTTGCGCTGTGACACGGTTGGCTTCCTTTCTTCTTTGATGGCTAGGAGTCTGGCGGGCTAGTTCTATTCCTGGAGATCTTGTTTAGACTCTTACTAGCTGGTAGCTTAGCACATGTAAGTATAATTGGTCAAAAGAGATTTGGCTCGGCAGAATGCTAATCCTGGTCCAGGACTTCTCGGGCAACATTCAACATCTGTCTGAGGTCATAGGGCTTGCTCACAAACCCTTTAGCGCCCTTTTTCAGGATTTCTCTGGTGGGCCCATCGGGAGAATAGCCGCTGGCAATTACTACCCTCGCTTCAGGGTCGACCTTCAGAAGCTCTACCAGGCAGTGTTTGCCTCCCATGCCCGGCATTATCAGATCAAGAATAACCAGGGAAATCTTGGGGTGCTTTTCTCGGTAGAGTTGCAGAGCGCTCTCCCCGTCAGCAGCCGTAAGAACTCTGTAGCCAACTTCCTCGAGGATCTCACTACCAAGGAACCGAATTGCTTCTTCATCGTCCACCAAAAGAACGGTCTCCCTACCGCCCCGGAGAACAACCGGCTCCGCCTGGGGTCTGATAATTTTGTCCTTAGATTCGATTGCTGGGAAATAAATCTTGAAGGTGGTTCCCTCATCCAATTCACTGTAGCAGGTTATATGACCGTTGTGGCATTTGACAATTCCATAGACCGTGGCCAGACCAAGGCCGGTGCCTTTACCTGTTTCCTTGGTTGTGTAAAAGGGTTCAAAGATGTGTTCTAAGGTCTCTCCGCTCATGCCGTGACCGTTATCAGAGACTGTGAGCTGGACATATTCACCTGGCCGTACTTGGGGGTGAATCATGCAGTAATTTTCATCCAGACTTACATTGGTCGTTTCCACAGTGAACCTACCCCCCTCTGGCATGGCATCTTTGGAATTTACCGCTAAGTTCATCAGAATCTGCTCCACCTGCCCAGGGTCTGCGGTGACGATTTTTAGGTCTTCGGCCAGATGAAACTCCATCTGGATCATCTTGGGAATCGTCCTTTCTAGCAACAACCTTACACTCTCAACTTCATGGTTCAACTCGATGGGGCGTAGTTCGCTTTCTACTTTGCGACTGAAGGTGAGTAACTTTCGAGTGAGATCCGCCCCTCTCTCGGCGGCGCGAATAATCTGACTGATTTCCCGCTGCCCGGAATCTTCCTTACCGCTTTTCAGTTGAAGCAACTGGGCGTAACCCTGAACCGCTTGCAACAGGTTGTTGAAATCGTGGGCAATGCCGCCGGCCAGGGTTCCTACGGCTTCCATCTTTTGGGCCTGACGAAACTGGGCTTGTATGCGCTCTCTTTCCCTTTCCGCCCGTTTACGCTCGGCAATCTCAGCCCGCAATTCCTCATTGATCAGAGAAAGTTCAGCAGTCTTAGCCTTCACCTGCTCCCTCAAGACCAACCCCACACCCAAAAACAACACTATCAGCCCCCCTGCCAGGGTCAACAAGGGCACGAACCATTGTGGTAATTCCCACCGCCCATCTTTGGGGGTCCATCTAGCCAGTGACTTATGGTAGATTGACTTTTTGTCAGCTTTCAAGGGTGCGAGATATCTGTCTATAACACGGATCAATTCGCCGTGCTTCTTCTTTGGCACAGCGAAGTGGATATCTGCTGGACTGAAGATAATAGGGCTTCTACTGACATCGTAACGCTTTTCGAACTCTAAACCATATAATCGATCTACAACCCCAGCATCAACTCTCTTTCCGGCTACTAATTCCAGAACGGCATCATATTCATAGGCTTCTATGAATCTACACTTAAGTTTGAATTGTTCAGCAAGTTTCCTGAGATTGTTGTAATGAATGTCGTCATGAACTACCGCTATCTTTTTATTATCCAAGTTTACTATCTGATTTATATCTGATTCCTTTTGAGTATAGACAACGGCCCAATCCGAAAATATATTTTCATAGGTGAAGTCGAATATTTTATTTCTTTCCCTCGAATATTCGATGCCGACCAATAGATCGATCTCTCCCCTTGCAAGTCTCTCAAGACAATCAGTCAAGCTGCCCGGAACATAATATATTTTCCACTTCTCTTTAGAGCCGATGTACTCCAGGATATCTATGAGAAAGCCTTCCACTTTACCGTCATTTCCCACGAATTGCATCGGAAAGTTGTCATAGACTCCTACCCTCAACTGTTCATTACCTGCAACCTGGTGGGGGAGAGCAAGCTGGGCAATTACAATACAGAATAGTAGAAGTGCGGACTTAGCCATGGACCTCTTATCTAGTCGAATGGTGGTGTTAGTTTTATTGGGTGAGTTAACTCGGAGAAGTTAAGCATGTTCCATGCCAGGATAGGTGGTGAGACGCCCAAAAAACCTGCCCCGTTGGTTTCTGCTAAAGTGGAGCGCTGTCTTCGACAAAGGAGTGGGGAGTATAGCTTCAGAGAAGGGGTTCTATACTGGTTCAATGAACAATAAGAGTTGACCTATTTGAAATGATCCCAGCCGCTGGCACTCATCTTCTCAAGGGAGTTTTTTCTGGTTCTGAGTTGCAAACCTGGGGCGGCTACCATACACCCAATCTGGTAGAATTCGCAGCCGCCGGAGTGTAAAGCCGCACGAAGATCGTCGGCCGACTTTGGATTTACTGTCCCTAGAAGGACATAATCCTCTCCTACATGGAGTGCAAGATGGTTTGAATCTACATGGAATTTCCCACAGTAGTCCTTAAACTTGTCGGTGGTGGGGATCATTGTCTCTTCGAGGATGGCACCCAGTTTTGATTCTGTACAGATGTGACCCAGGTCTGCGGCGATACCGTCTGACACGTCAAGCAGGGAGTTGGCTACCTTCATGCCCGCAATTATCCGCCCTGCCTTTAAATGGGGATAAGGATTATGGTGGGCCTGGATAAGATCCTGCCATCCCTCCCTATCTCTTTTCCGAAGGATCAGGTCCAGACCTGCAGCCGAAGAGCCCACAGGGCCGGTGAGAAAAATTGCATCTCCCGCTCTGGCACCAGATCTGTAGAGAATCTCATCCTCCTTCGCTTCACCCACCAGGGCAATGTTGATAACCAGGTGTTTCGGGGATGAGGTAGTGTCACCTCCCAGAAGATTTACCGCAAACTCTTTTGCCATTGATTTCATCCCATGGTAAACACCGTCTAAGATAGACAAATCCACCCTGTCTGGGATGGCAATGGAGATTACCGCCTCCCTTGGAGTTCCACCCATAGCCGCAATGTCTGACAGGTTGACGGCCAAAGCCTTTCTTCCCAGCTCAAAAGGGGATATTGCCCCAAGAAGAAAATGTATCTCTTCCACAAGCATGTCGGTTGTCAGTAGTGTGGCCATCTCTCCGGAGGTCTTGAACACAGAGCAATCATCCCCGATGCCCCTGATGACGTTTGTGTCCCTAATGAGACAGCCCTCCTCGATCCGCCTGATAAAACCGAATTCACCGATGTCTTTGAGTTTCACTCCACCCTCACGAATTTAGATTTTCCCTTTGATTCGGCCTATGGCCTTATTCTACTCCAATGTGCTGTCCCTGGAGTATTGGAGTGTTGAAAAAATCTTGATAGTAATGTAGTCGATGAGTTTTGATTTCTTCCATTACTCCAGCCCTGCCTTGGCGGTTGCCCGCTGCTTGCTGAATTACTGTCCCTTCGCTCTCAGTACTTCCTTCTTGATCGCTTCGGCGGCTGCCCTTGGGTCCTCCTGAGAACATATGGCAGAAACCACTGCTACCCCATCCAAGCCGGCCTTGACCGCCTCGTATGCATTGCCCCGATTTATGGAACCAATCCCCACAACAGGGATCTGCACCGTTTCCTTCAAAAGGGGTATACCTTCTATACCTAGGTGCTGGATAAGCTCGGGTTTGGTTTGGGTAATGAATATGGGCGACAAGCCCAGATAGTCGGCTCCTAATGCCTCTGCTTTCTTGGCCTCTTCCGGCGTGAATACTGAAGCACCGATGATCTTGTCTGGCCCGAGTAGCTTGCGGGCTACGTCGATCGGCATGTCTTCCTGGCCCAAGTGGACACCGTCAGCGTCAAGAGCGAGTGTTATGTCAACCCGGTCATTGATGATCAGGGGTATATTTCCAGCTTGCAAATACGCTTTTATCTTTAAACCTTCTTGGTAAAACTCTTTGGTAGTCATCTCTTTTTCTCTAAGCTGGACGACAGTGACCCCTCCTCTCACTGCCGCCTCAATGACCTCGAGATTGCTCCGGCCCAGAGAAAGAGCTCTATCTGTCACCAGATATAAAGAGTAATCCACTTTCTCTTCATCACTCACGACCATATCTGTAACCCCTTCTAACCATCCATGGTTTGACTCATTCTACAAGCTCTTCAAGACGGACTTTGCTGATTAGCATGATATGCCCTTCCAGGAGTTTCCCCAAAAAATAAGTGGACCCTCCGTGTAACCTCTTTTCAGTAGCCAGTTGGCATTTGTGAGTAAATGTAAGTGGCCTCTCCTGATGTCTCTTCTGTCGCTCCAGAGCTCACGGTCTGGTCACTTCTAGCCCGGCTGTGCTCGGGGGAGTGGCACAGACCTTCCGTCAGCCCTGTTGAATTCCACTGCGCGGACCCACCGAAGGTGGGATTCAACAGGGCAGGCCACTCAGAAAAGACATCAGCCAAGGCCGAAAGGGGAAGCTGCAAAACAACGAGCATCTGAGCAACCGATCTTCACTCTCTCCGCTTTGCGAGGGCGAGCATGAAGATATGGTGCTCACTAAGCAGGAATCCTGCCAATTGATGGCGCGAATCATGTCCGTTGTGGAGTAGCTTCCCCGTGGCCTGTGTCTCTAAAATATCTTTGGGGAAACTCCTGGACATGCCTTCCGCCTTGATCCTGAGCTGCAACTCTTCCAGGAAGTTTTTTACTATAAAATCTCTGACCAACAGATCCTTGCTGCTGTCACCGTGCTGCTGCTTATAGTTATATTGCATTTATTGCCAAAACCCTAGGGCTTGGTTTTACTTGCAATCTACAACGTGTTTTTGTAAGTTTAGTGAAAAACAACCAGAGTTAATTTTAAAAAATTTCCTATGACTATTTATACAGAAGCAGAATTAGATGTGAAGGCGAAAGCAACTGTTTTTTCCCTTGACCGCAATCTTGAACACAACATGGTTGTCAAGGAAATCTCCCATACCTACATCACCTTTTGTCAGGGTTCAGAAGCACAAAAACGATCCATAAAACTGCGTAAAATCACCGAAGGAGTAGAGTTAAGACTTCTATTTGAAACGCTTTGTTTTGTCACTTTTCTTACAACCAAAAGAATACCCAAGTATATTTCGACAAAGGGATTCATTATCAAGAAAGTTAATCATGAACTGGTGCGTTATTACAATGCCAGAACTGCACAGCATCTAACAAAACTCTGCCACGATCTCGGTATGACCAAGCTTAGCGAGATAGTTTTAATTTCTTCAGCTCCTGAAATAAAAATTAAACATGGTGATCCTTTACACCCTATTACGCGGCTAAACGAATACTCGCAATCCCTGGGAGGAAAGGGAGGACCAGAGGCATTGCTCTTTGGCAGACACATGGGCAAGGCCCTTGACCCCTTCAATTATCAAGCTCTTGAGACACTGTGGAGCAAAGTGGTG
Organism: Deltaproteobacteria bacterium; assembly: GCA_037384945.1. Lineage (GTDB taxonomy): Bacteria > Desulfobacterota > Syntrophobacteria > BM002 > BM002 > BM002. Next base: position 1,035 of record JARRNM010000015.1, on the reverse strand, counting down.
ACTGCTCTGACAGAGCTGACCGACAGAGTATTGACTGAGGTATTTAAGCCAACAGTCGCATTGAGAGCATGATCTCCACCTTTTGCCCTGGCATAGTAGTTGCTAAACTAGCTTTACTTGACTAGGTTTTCCTTCAGCGAATGAACAGAATTGTACACTTCATAATTACCCAAATTTTAGCACCTTACAGATTGTTAATTGTCATCGGGCACCGGGGTGGGGCTATAAAGCTACATCAATGGAGGTATGACTTTGGATACCACTGAGTGGACTGAGGCGCGAAAGCAGCCAAGAAGTAAAGGTACCTGGCCCGTAGTCATAATTACTGAGCGCGGTGCCCTGATTGCAGAGACAAGAAACATAAGTCCTCTAGGAGCATTTATTTTCTGTGACCGCCCTCTTCCAGTCGAAGAGAAGATCAGGGTGCTCATCATGTTTCCTAATCAGCGCTACCTGGATATCCTTGCCGAGGTATCATGGTCCTATCCTTACGGATCGTATAAAGACGATCCCCCCTGTGGCATGGGCGTGCGCTTCACCGAGATCTCCAAGGCAGACCGGGATTTTATTTCTTCCCTGTCCTCGGGCTACCTGAGGTCAGAACTCGAAAAAGGTACTTTCATCGATTAGCCGGCTCATCACTGCCATTTCATCATTGATCATTTCCCATCTCACGTTTACTGTTCTCTCTTAGCCCTCTTCCAAGCGCGCCTTACCTTGGAACCACTCAGGGGTAATCTCGTGGAGGGCATCCAGCAGCGACATCATGAAGGACCCTGGGGAATTCGCCTTTGCCCCAGCAAGTTCACCTGCCAGGCCGAAAAATGCAAGGCCTGCGGCGGCGGCCTCAAGGGAGTCACTTGTTACGCTGTTGAAGGCTGCAATTGCTGCCGTGGCAGCGCAGCCGGTACCAGTGACCAAGCCCAGCAGGGGGTGACCATTATAGCAGCGAATGACCCTGTCGCCGTTGGTGATTAAATCTACGGGACCAGTGATGGCGGCAACCGAGTCGATGTCCCTGGCCACCATTTTGGC
>JARRNM010000014.1:43134-47216 GCA_037384945.1 Deltaproteobacteria bacterium | reverse complement strand
GCAACATGACCCATGGCGAGTATCCCCACTGCAGCCCCAGGATAGGTCTCTTTCCATCGCTCTGACACAATGAACATAGTTAGTATCTCTTCAAGTCGGCACCTTTGATTGCTCCTGCCCTCTAGCCCAGAACTATCCCAATAAAGATGTTTACAGTAAGAACAGCCACGAGTAGAAGCAGCAGGGGCACAACCCCTGCCGAGGTTACCCCAAGTAATCGCGATAACCAGTCGGCCTTATCTACATCTGATGGTGTCATGGTAAAGTGCTGTCCCTGTTGCTCAAGCAGTTACCCCAAATGGTCAAAACAACAATAAGGGTAGTAGCAATGGTCTACCCCTAATTATTATTGCTTCACCCACTATCGCTTTTTGGTATGATACGCATAAGGTCTTTGCTAGGCATCATCTTAGTGGCTGGCTATCCGCTAACCTTTTGGATTTTGCGCAAAAGAAGAGCCCATTTGGCTGTCGCCCATTGATTGCGTGGCTGCCCAAGAGGATACCAATTTTACCTCAAAAACTGATAATTTCGAAGCCGTTGTTCAGGTACCGAGCCATACTGGGATGCCCGGACATCTCATCGAGGAAAGGCAATCCCTCTCCTTCCACGGCCGAGGTCACCGCCATTTTGGCCGAGCAGGCTCTGCACGCGCCATCTATCAGATTCGTCTCCTTCGCCCTCTGGTAAAGCTGAAACAGTGGATTGCCTTCCTTTGCCATCTCGGGAATTAGTTTCGTTGCTGATCCTTCTACTATGACCCTAACCTCGTCTCCTCTGGAATTCATGTCCAACGCATTAAGCAGTACATGGATGAAACACATTAAATCTCCATTGAATGCAAACAAAGCCACCTTTCTCATTGAGAACCTCCTGAATCTTCAACTGTTCGGAACCAATATGGTTTAAGCTGCACTCGAACCTTTCTTCTGGATACAATCGCCATATCAAGAAGGTGAGAAGTCCAATCCTGGATTCGAGGAGTGTCTTCTTAGAACTTCGTGCTATGATGATTAACTTAGCCCACACACACTCAGCTACAGGCCACACATTTCTCTTTTCCTCAGTCAGCTTCCCGGAAATACTCGCCTTTATTTCACCTCTGTTCTTCTCAGGCGCTAAAGGCTTCTGGCTCACCCGTATATGAGAGTGTCTATCTGGTTTGATCACCTTACTTTTTGAGTTCCTTGATCATCTCCTCCACTTCTTCATAGCCTTCCTTGTAGAATTTCTCTTCCTCTGGGTCTAATTCACTCAGCAAGCGAAGAAACTCTCCAGCGTGCTCTTTTTCTTCATTGGCAATGTCGATGAGTACTTCCTTAGCAAGAGCATTGTCCGTACTCTCAGCCGTTTGCTGATAGAGCTGTATAGCTTCGTATTCAGCAGCAATCATAAAGCGGATCGCACGGACCAGTTCCTCGTGTGTGAGTTTACGATCATGTTTCAATACGGTGAAGGGATTACAAAACTCTGGCATGGTATGCCTCCTTTCCATGGGGTTATTAGATAAAGCATCATAGGGAATACCTCGGTTAGCAAAACAACTGCTGTAAGGTTTGCCAACTTCCTGAACGCCACGAAAACTGCATGATTCAACCTCTTTGAGAATTCCATTGAAATAAGTTCCAGGCCTACTTGACAATAAAGGTTACCTGATCAAGCCCCGTGTTACCCCTGGAAGGACCGTGAGCATACACGATGATTGCATAGATGACCCTGCCTTTACCGGGATAATAGCTCTAATTGCCTTGCCGTTCTGGCCTACTTCAGAGGCAGCACTCCAGCCAACTTCCCGTCGTTCTCGATCAACACCGTGATCCAAAGTTTCTCACTCTCTCACATTCCGCCCGGCTCAAGTGGCAGTCACAGATTATGGTGACTTCTGCAGCGATTGTCATGTCTTGGGGTAATCCTTGACTGCAGGCCTATCATCCCGGCCACTTAGGAGAGCAAAGAAGATGCCATCCGAGACTAATTAAAATTTTTCTTTAAGTGGTTAATTTCTCAATTAAAAATAGAATAAACTCCCAAGAATTGAATCGTTCACCCAAGTGTTCAATGTTCATAATTGTTCATTACTGTTAATGTTATTAACAACAAAGATTAACAGAAAGAAGGGTGATCAGGGGGACTGCCTTGGTTTAGCCTTTTTTTCAGCGAGGGAGGAGCAAGAATCTCATTTGATCGATATATACAATTTCCTAAAAGTTCGGTCAGGCGGAAAAACGAAAAGATGAGCGGCTTTCCTCAATGGCCAAAACTTACTTCCGCGAGCCCCAGACCAGCCTAATATGTCTGGAGCAGTTATCCAGCTATAGCAACAAAGATCATTCAATAATCCCCATGTCGGCTAGAGTCATTGGAGATGCGCCATGGGCTAATTCTTCTTACTCATGAAATACAGCGCCACACCTACCAGACCAAAGATGTAACCAATACCACCAATGACTTCGGAAACGGTCGGCCCTTCCGGCCGCGTCTCACGGATAAGCCTGCTCAAGGTGGTGAGCTTGCGATCTAACACCTTGTCAAGCACGGACTCCATTTGCGCAAAGTCCACTGCTGATATCGTTTGATCAGAGACAGTCTTCTGCTCAGAAGGCTTGGGCACAGCATGGCCGCCGGGCACAGTCGCTCTATTGGGGGAGACTTCCTCCAGCTCGCTCATGGGAATAACAAAATCATTCCTGTGCCCCATGCTGGCGGTGAGCACAATCTTCAGATCGGTTATCTTGGGTATCTTAAAGGAAAACTCGCCTTGTTGGTCGGTCCTTCCATCCAGGAGTTTTTTCCCGGTGCTGTCGAACACTTCCACCAGAGAGTCCTGAGCCTTTTTATTGCCGGCGAAATACCCCTCCACGTGGACGATATCTCCTTCCACCCAGGCGAAAACATTGACCTTGTGCGCAAGGGCCAACGGTGATAATGCCATGAGCACCAGGGCCAAGGCTAAGGCCATTGTGAGGACTCTTTTAAGCTCTGGCGATCTTGGACCGATGTTATCCACTCGCATGAGTCACCTCCAAGATCTCTGGCTTGACTTTCTTGAGAAACCCCAGGCAAAAGGCGGTGATAACACCCTCTACGCACATCACCGGCAAGTGCGCCATTACCAGAAGTTTGGCTGCCGCCAGGAATGGTTCACCCGTGAAGATCAAGGAAATGGCAACCAGGAGAGCACTCAAGAAAATCGCCAGAAAGCCGCAACCGAAGGCAAGCCCAAGAGCTACACCGTTACTCTTGTGAGCGATGCCTGGTGCGAACAGGTAGTAGCAGCAAACAGCGGGCATGGCCATATTGAAGGTGTTGATACCCAAAGTGGTCAATCCGCCAAACTGAAAGAGCAGGGCCTGTAAGGCCAGCCCCACAAGAATGGCTGGGAATGCGGTCCAGCCGAGGAGTAAGCCCAACAGACCATTCATAACCAGATGTACAGCAGAGGGACCCACCGGCACATGGATGAGAGAGGCAACAAAAAATGCCGAGGAGAGGACTCCCACCAGCGGTACCTTCTCGGCGTCCATTTTCTTCAGGCCAATAGCAACACCAGTTACAGTGAGGACTGCACCTGCAAGCAAAACGGGAGCGGAGAGAACTCCCTCAGAAATATGCATGGTTCTATCCTATTTCATTTCGTAGAAATGCACCCAAATTACTGCGCCGATTTCCACATCTTTGCCCTTGATCTGGCGATCATCGGTGCTGAGGGCGGCGAAACCCCACCAACCAGGTTTTGGCACCCCATAGGTAAAGACACCGTTGGGGTCGGCCTTGATGGTCTGGGTAACCATGTAGTCCGTGGGAGCAGAATACTTCTCTCCCACATTAAAATACTCAACCTCCACTTCAGCACCAGGAACTGGTTTGCCCTTGAGGAGCACCACACCTTGGAAGACATTGCCTGCATACAGGCCAAAGGGTTTGCTCAAAGGGACAATTTCGGTCTTCAGGCCGATGGGTTCATCCCAACCCACATCGTAACCGTAAGCGGCAACCACCGTCTTGGTGTAGTGCACGATGTAGCAGTCTTCCGCGGGCTCCCAATAAGGCTGCGGCACCAGGTAAAAAACGTAGATGCCAGG